>JBFMGN010000212.1:0-5995 GCA_040752435.1 Spirochaetota bacterium | reverse complement strand
CAGAAAAACTTCGAACGCCCTATTGATTAGTTCCGAAGAAGACAAAAGCCTCTTAAACGGAATCACAAATAATATAGCCAGGAAACGATACGAAAATATCCTGGGATACTCGGAAAACCACCGGTGCAGAAGGGAGTATCTGTTGGCTCTCCTTGGAGCGGAAACTGAGGTATGTTTTGGGTGTGATGTCTGCAACGGTGATGTACAAACCGAACCGGAGGGAGAAACTGCCATACTTAAGTTTATATCAAAAAATAAAAGGCGGTTAACCTTGCGAGAGGCGCGGCAGGCTCTCTTGGGAAAAATGAGTTTTGAAGTACGGGAAAAAGAATTATGGAGCATATACGGCTGCGGAACCTTACATACCTGGAATATTGATGATATCGACGAAGCAATAAAACTATTGATAACTACCGGTAAGCTTAAGCTGCCCAAAAGGGGAGGATGGAAACACAAGTTGACGAGGTCCCGACATTAATTTTGAAATTAGATATGCCTATAAACCATCATACACATTTTTCCGATGTGCAACCCGGAGAATAATAATAGTAATTTTCTTTTTAACTATTTCCCATCGCGGCCTCCGGCCGCATCTGGACTGGATTGGAAATCTTCGCAAATTGCGAAGAAATTAAAGTGGTATAGCATATACGCTACGGTAGTCAGAAAATCTAAAACTATAGAGTCCCTTATATCGCCCCTTTAATGGTTTCCCAATGAAAGGATTTTTTGTAAGTGAATTCTCGATAATTTCAAACGCTTTCTGTAATACACTGACATCGAGCTTCTTTAGCTCCTTGAGACACCTGCGCTCAATTTCAATTTTATACATTAAATTATAATCCTAACTCTTTTTTTGCGTTTTCTAACGAGATTGTTTGACCACCCCTTCGGGTTAGCGCTATTTCATAATCTTCAATTGCTTCAAAGTACTCTTTTAGTGCCTGATTTACAAAATAACTTTTCTTCCTATGCGTCATAATATTTTGTTTTGTCAAGATCTTCTGGGTGTAAACAGAAGTGCATTATAATCTGCTAAATTATGCTTTTCTTTTTAAAATTATATCCCATAGGAGAACATAGCCTTCGATAATTATGAGCAGGAAAATATAGACTGCCATTAGGGTGATTACCTGGATTTTTCCGCGTATTATTATATACGTTACGTATGAAAACAGGTATCCTAACAAATATGCAGAACCAACAATGAGAATAGCAATTATAATTACTAACGGTACAAACTTATTTTTCCGGGTAGTGAGCCCTGGTGATTTTTTTATGACAGAAGCAACCGTAAATAATAACCATGAAATAAAAAGGTAACCCACGGTGAGAAAATCTTTTGTCATATATGCCAAAATAAAGGCTAATGAGAGAATAGTGTATCCGTTTTGGATTAATATTTCCTTATTCATTAGTTTTCTCCTGACTGAAATAATAGACTAGCCTTCAACGAAGACCGGTTTAAGCAAAAGAATTTTCATTTTGATATGAAACCTTCATTCAAAATCATAGCCATCCAAAATGACCACTGGTAATTGTCTGTCTCCTTAGCTATTATGATTTACTGGAAGTAAACGTTCGGTCAACCCACAATTTACCGTAAATGGGTACTCCTTAATTTCTGCGTTCTCTAAAGTGAAATTTCCTGGTAATTTCCTTAGTTCCAGGTGGTACTAATCGCTTGACTAGTGTCCGCCGTCGGTACTAAAGTTCTTTAATATTCAGGTTTGTGGGAGTTTAATACGATGGATCAGACTGTTTCAAAAGCCTCAGGCCGGATATGTTTGTTGGGTGATAACGCCGATCTAATCGAAAAGCCGGCCATTGCAGCCGCCATTTCGGCCTTCCTGGAAATTGCCTTGAAAAAACGGAATGATGACCGGATAATTTTGTGGGGGAAAGATATAAATTTCCAGGAAGAATTCCGTTTGAACGATACCCTTACCCTCGATTCGCCCCTTCGTTATCTTAAGGCGGTGTACAACCGTCTTCAAAAATACATTACCACTGGTTTTGAAGCCTCCGTCCATTCGGAAATTCCCATAAGCGCCGGAGTTTCATCCTCAGCCGCCCTCCTTATTGCTTTCATCCGTGCTTTAAGCCGGGCGTATGGTATCTCCCTGGACAATGGCGAAACAGCCGAGCTTGCTTTCGTGGTGGAGAGTGAAGACCTCCAGGTGGAATGCGGCCGAATGGATCAGTACGCTATCGCCTTTGGCGGTGTAACTTATATTGAGACGGGATCAAACCCGAAAGTCGAGAAACTGCCTGCCAGGTCCCTTCCTATAATAGTAGCCGACACCCAGGAAAAACACGACACTAAGGAACTTCAGATCTGGCTGCGTGATAAACTGAAAAATGATGCTGAAACTATGGAGTCTCTCCTAAGGGTCGTAGATCTGGTTGAACTTGGTAAAGATGCCATCCTGAAAGGAAACCTTCAACATCTCGGCGAACTGATGATCAGACAGCAGGTTGAAGAAAAGTTTATGGGAACCTCGACTGATCGCCTGGAACTTTTCTGTAAAACAGCTTTAGAGGCCGGGGCGTGGGGTGCCAAGCAGATGGGGGCAGGCGGCGGCGGCTGTATAGTCGCCCTCTGCTCTGCCGGAGATGAAGCGGAAATAGCCTCCGCCCTTAGAGCCTTAGAAGCGCCCGTGTGGGCCTTTAAAATTGTCGATTGACGGCAAGTTTTTAGATAATTCTGGTATTCAGGTAAAACAGTTTCTGCAGCGGCAGGAGGGCTGCTCCCAAAACCGCCGAGTTCTCTTTTAAGCGGGACATGAGTATCTTTAAATCCTCGCTGGTGTAATAGCTGTTTTTCCGGAATAACCGGGCTTTTAAAGGTTCCAGGATAATCTCCTCAAAGAGGCAAATTTCTCCGCCCAGCACGATATAATGGGGGTCGAAGAACAGAAGGATGTTATCGATGCCTACCGCGAGATAATCCAGGTATTTCTCCCAGGTTGCCCTGGCATCAGGATCTCCGGAGTTAAGCTTGGCGAGGAATTCCTTTGTGTCGGTCAATTTTTCCGTGGAGGCCTTATTGTACCCCCGGATGAGGGCGCCCGAGGCCGCATACAACTCCCAGCAATCCTTTCTTCCGCAGGTGCATACATTGCCGAGGGACGCAACGGTCATATGGCCGAACTCTCCGGCCCTTTTGTTACTGCCCTTGTAGATGTGCTCACGCACGACAATGCCTGCGCCGATTCCTCGGTTTACCGAAAGAAAAATCAAATTGCGCTTGCGCTTGGCAACACCCAGAATAAGTTCCGCAAACGCGGAGGCATTCGCTTCGTTTTCCACCAAAAGGGGGAATGGAAAGAGAGACTCATATTTTTTAAAATCCAGGTCTTTCATTCCGAATTTCGGATCGATGTTGGGCGCCTGTTCAAGTATCTTCTTATCTTCATTAACCGTTCCCGGAAGAGAAAACCCGATACCCAAAATCCGTTCCCGGGAGATTCCTTTTTGGGACAATATTCCTCTACAAAGGTCGTGAATATGGCGGATAATCCCATCAACATTATCAAATTCCTGGTAATCAAAAGAGACATCATACTTTATAGTTGAATCCAGGTTAATCAGTACAATCCTGATATAATGAACACGGGAAATATGGCTGGACGAAAACTCTACCCCAAAAGCATAGCGTGCATCTGGTTTAAATTTTACAATCACCGGTTTCCTTCCCCCGGAAGAAACAGATAAACCGGCTTCTTCGACAATACCCTCTTTTATAAGCTGATTTATATGGGTTATAACGGTCGGAAGACTGACACCGATTTCCCGTGAGATAGCCTGTTTTGTCACTGCCCGTTCTTTCTGCAGAAGCGTGAGAATTTTTTTATAGTTCCCATCCTTGATGGTTTCCTGGTCAACTCTATCAGCTCTTATCATAAGCCTGCATTCAATATAATTATACTGATTTAACTAAAACTATACTATCACCTCAGTAGGATACTCTAGATTCTACACTTTTTGAATAGACTTTAAAAAGTTTAACCCTAACTTTTTAAATTGACTTATTAAAGTCAATTGACAAAGTATTTGCAAGAATGCTATACTTATTAAAAAAACAGCCTGCGCAGCACTAACATAAAAGGAAAGATATGATAAAAAAGCTGTTTTTTACAGGCGGCGGCGGCTTTGTGGCGGGAAATATAATTTCTCAGGCTTTGAGGCGGGATACAAAAGAATGGGAAATTCATGCTGTCGATCAATACCCTTTGCCTTTAAACTTCGCGGGGCTCAAGTGGCATACTTTTGATCTACGGGATAGAAAGATGCTATGGAAGACCTTTAATACCGTCAAGCCGGATGTGGTAATCCATACGGCCGCTGTTTCGGATATCGATTACTGCGAAGCCAACCAGGATATCGCTCTAAGCGTCAATGTGGGAGTGACCGCCGAGCTGGCCGGATTGTGCCGGGAATTTGAAAAAAAAATGATTCTCTTTTCTACAGATACCGTATTTGACGGCATAAAGGGATGGTATACGGAAAACGATGAACCCGGGCCGGTCAATTTTTACGGTAAAACCAAGGTAATGGCAGAAAAAATTGTTAAGGAAACGACAACTGATTGGATTATTATCCGCCCTTCCCTGGTTTTGGGTTTACCTATTCTGGATGCCGGCAACTCCTTTCTGTGGAAAATGGTAAAAGCATTGAGAGAGAACAAAGAGGTCTCTTTTCCCAAGGAAGAAATTCGAACTCCCATAGATGTAATTACCCTAAGCCGATCAATTCTGGAACTGGCAGCCGGCAGTTTTATTGGATATTTGCATTTATCCGGTAATGATAAACTGACACGGTATGACATGGCTGTGGGTATTACCGGAAAGCTAGGCTGCTCCCTCAAGCTGGTGGTTGATAAAAAACCGGTTATTTCTATTGGAAGAGCGCCCCGGCCTAAGGATGTCTCCCTTAACAACAACAAGGCGAAACAGACGCTTTCCACTCCCATGCTTGGCTTGGAAGAAGCTCTCGACCTGATCATTGCCCATAGAGGAGATAAAGAACTGTGAAACCGCCGGAGATTCGTTACGACCTTCAAATAAAATTCGGAAATGAATACGGCATGGAGGAAGAACGGGCGGTCCTTGATATTCTCCATAAAGGTGCGCCTACATCGGCGGAAGCATGTATGCAGTTTGAGGAAGATTTTGCCGCTTACTGCGGCTCTGCCTATGCCCGGGTAGTTTCAAATGGAACCGCTGCACTTTTTTTGTCTTTGAAAGCTTTAGGGATAGGCCCGGGCGACAGGGTATTAACAACGCCCCTCACCTGGATCGCAACCGCCAGTGCCGCGGCCACTCTGGGGGCGGAAGTTGATTTTGTCGATATTGATCCGGTCACCTACAACATGGATCCCGCAAGACTCAAAGAGAAGATAACACCTGATACCAGAGCCGTCCTCCCGGTGCATTTATACGGACAATGCTGTGATATGGACCGGATACTGGCACTAACGGAAAAGAGTAATATCCCAGTCATTGAAGATGCCTGCCATGCAATCGGGGCGGAATATAAAAACAGGAAAGCCGGCTCTATGGGAACAACCGGGTGTTTCAGTTTTCATGAACAGAAAAATATTTCAACCCTGGGCGAAGGCGGAATGATTATCACCAACGATCCGGAGATGTACGAGCAGTTCTCCCTCTATCGCTCCCACTGTGCACGGGTATACGGTAAAAGCTCAAAGTACTGCCAGTTGGATGAAACCAAGTTTCCAATGGGAAAACGGTTTTGGTTTCAGAACTTTGATGATGTGGGATACAATTTTCGCATGACGGATATTCAGGCAGCGGTGGGAGTTGAACAGTTAAAGAAACTGGATTCGTTCAATGCAAAAAGGATTCAGAATGCCGCGTACATAACCGAAGGCCTTAAAGATGTTCCGGGACTTATTCTTCCAAAGGTAATGCCTGGGAATAAGCATATATATCATCTGTATCCGATCCTTATAGAGGAAGAGGAATTTGGA
>JBFMGN010000211.1:0-6000 GCA_040752435.1 Spirochaetota bacterium | reverse complement strand
CCATCCCAGGCAGGGCAAAAACCTCCTCAATAATGATAGCTCCCCCAAGGAGGTAACCGGTATTGAAACCCACGATGGTAACTACAGGTAAAATGGCGTTTTTTAAGGCATGCTTGAATAACACGACCCTCTCGGTTAGCCCCTTGGCTCTGGCAGTCCTTATATAATCCATTTGCAGAACTTCCAGGATATTGTTTCTGGTATACCGCATAATCACTGCTCCCAGCCCGACTCCTATGGCTAAAGACGGAAAAAAAAGCATCTTTAAGTTAACCAGGGGATTCTGGAGAAAGGCAATGTAATTTCCCATAGCTATCCATCCCTGAAAGGATGAAAATATTAATACCAGGATGGCAGCCAGCCAGAATTGAGGCAGAGAAAGTCCCAGAAGCCCAATTACTCTTATTATGAGATCCATAAAGGGATTTTGCCTGACGGCCGCGATAATCCCCAGTGGGATTCCTATTACCAGTGAAATAAAAAGGGCAAAAAGGCTGATCTCCAGGCTTAAAGGGATACGCTGGAGAATATCGGGAAGCACCGGGCGGCCGGTCCTTAAGGAATAGCCAAAATCCCCCTTTAGAAGCCTTAAAAGCCATTCCCCGTAAAGAACAGGGATCGGCCTGTCTTCTCCAAAGAGTCTTTTCAATTCAAGCATCTGTTCAGGGGTTGCCTCCACCTGGGTTCCCATAAACAATTCCAAAGCGGAGCCGGGAATCAGCCTGACCAGGAAAAATACCAGAATCGTAACTCCCAACAAAACCGGGATTAGAGTCAACAATCTTTTGAGGATATATCTGCCCATGTATGATTCTATTGGAAAGGGGGCTCCGGAAGAGCCCCCGCTGCCAGCTTATTTCTCTAGCTGAACATTAGCAAGGTAATAAAGAGAACCGTCTCCCACCAGTTTGAAGTTTTTCACGTATGGCCGTAGAACCTGGGTTTCGAAGGGAACATAAAGAAAGATCACAGGCGCTTTTTCCAGTAGGACTGCTTGAAGTTTATCGTAAACCGGCTTTCTCTCCTCGTATTGGGTGAGCTTTCTTCCTTCGTCAAGCAGCCGGTCAACTTCGCTATCCTTGAATAAAAAGTTATTTACACCGCCGGTAGAGTGGATGGTACGATAAAGAAATCGATCAGGATCAGGGCTCCCTCCCCTGATCTCAACCATGGAGTCAAAATCTCTCTTCACCCAACGGTCAATATATATCCCCCATTCGATTACCTCCAGCTCCGGTTTGAGCCCGATCTTCTTGAGCTGGTCCTGAATAACCTGAGCCACTGCCAGCCCTCCCTCATAGGTCGGAGAAGTAACAATCTTGAAAGGGAATCCATCCGGATAGCCGGCCTGCACCAGAAGCTCCTTGGCCTTGACCGGGTCCGGTGTGGTTACGGGAAGCTCACTTAAAGGTCTTGCCCACCTCTTTACCGAAGCAGCAATGGGCCCTGAGGGTTCGGCCATGCCGAACTCCGCCGTAGATACAATTTCTTTTCTATCGATGGCTAAAGCAATCGCCTGCCGTACCCGCACGTCATCAAAGGGTTTCCTGGTATTATTAAAGCCAAAAGTCCTGACATTGATGCCGGGCGCCTGCATTACCACCAGGTTCGAGTCTTTTTTAGCCTGTAAAATTACGCTGCCATCATTGACGGTGGCCATATCGAGGCTCCCTGCCTTAACCCCGGCCAGAAGGGATGTTTGCTCCGGGATGACTCTGAAAATTACCGCATCGAGATAAGGAAGCCCTTTCTCAAAATATTCCGGATTTCGTACCAGTTTCATGTAATTATCAGGTACCCATTCCCCCAGCTTGAAAGGGCCCGTCCCCACTACATTTCTCTGCAGGTTTCCATATTTTTCCACTTCCTCCCTGGGAACTATGGCGCAATTGTTGGAGGCAAGCCCGTTTAATAGAGAGGCTAAGGGAGAGGACAATTTTAGCTTCACCGTATATTTATCAGTTACTTCGATGCTGGTAATGGGAGCGATGTAGGAGCGTCCCGGGGAGCCGGTCTTGGAATCGAGAACTCTCTCCAGGCTGTATTTCACGTCATCGGCGATAAGCTCTCGCCCATTGTGGAATTTTACCCCTTCTTTCAAGTGAAAAATATACGTCAGGTTGTCCGGTATCTCCCAGGAAGCGGCTAAATCGGGCACGATATTAAGCGTGTTATCGTGCTTGACCAGCTTATTATAAAGCAGGTCGACTCGTCTGAAGGAAGAGAAAGCGGTCACTATGTTGGGATCGAGACCGACTGCCTCCTGATCCACGCCGATAGTAAGTATTTTTTCAGCCTTCGTTTCTTCCTTCTGGGCAGCAGCAAAAACAGCAGGCGCCGCCATGATTGCTGTCAATACCACACCAATTAGCAATAAAGCAATTTTTTTCATTTTATCTCCTTTCAATTTTAATTTTAAAATTCTTACACAGCGAAGTTCTTTCAAAATATAAATAAATTCTGGTTTTTGAAATTTCCTCCAGCACCTAAATTTTATTCGTCTTTGTGAATTCTTTACCTCCTTTGTGGTTTTTAAATAAGAATTCCCGGCCGAAGCATGTTTTAACTAGATCAGCTTGGCCATATAAATATCATCGATATAACGCCCATTGATCAATAAAGAGTCTTTTTTGATCCCTTCTACTTGATAGCCCATTTTTTTATACAGTTCCTGGCCGGCCGGGTTATTCTCCATTACCGTTAATTCCAAACGGTGAATGTGGTTTTGATAAGCCCAATCTTCCAGGGCTGCCAGCAATTTTGTCCCAATGCCTCGCCTGATATAGGCTTGCAATACAGCCATACTTATATGCACCCGATGCCTGATTCGGTTAATTTCGCGGCCTTCGGCTAAAAGATATCCTACGAGCGCACCATCCAAATCCGCGACCAGGAGAGTCGATCTTTTATTATTGATTATTTCTTGAATGATTTTCTTTTGCTGCTCAAGGCCGATGTTATACTCTGCCGGTTCGTAGAGCCGAAACTCCGTTTCCTCGTTCAGTTTTTTATAGAGATTTAAGTAATCCTCCGCATCCTCAACCTTGATTTCCCGTATAGTGAGCATTGAATACCGCCCCCTCCGGCTTGCTGATAGAAGAATGTAATTCATTATATGTCGACTCATGCATAGATGTCAATGAAAATAATTTTCACTTTTTAAAGATATTATCGATAAAATTATTCACTTAAATTCCTGGAAACGTTCCTATAGTTTGGACTCCCTTATCTGAATGATCTCCAGGATAGCCTTACTTTTTTCGATACTCATTGGCTTAAGGTTATGATTCTTCAGTATAGACTTAATCTTTTCACTAATTCTCTGACCGAAGCTTTTGTCTCTGTTCTTTGACCAGGCTTCATAGCTTGTCCTGTCGATTAGATCCGACTCCCACAAGTCCTTGAAATGGGACAACGTATGTTCGTGCGTTAAATAACCTCCCCCTGGACCCACCTCCTGAATAACCTCGAGTGCCAGATGTTCTGGGTCCACGCGCACTCCGCTCATGATTCGCCTTAACATTCCTATAATCTCGTTTGTCATTACAATCAGCTCAAAAGATGTTGCCATTCCGCTTTCAAGACATCCAACACCATGAATGAGATTGGCTCCGCCCAGAGCCTGAAAAGTACACGATAGCGCGGCGTTGATTGCAGCCTGCTCATCAGGGATTTTTGAATCACTGGCGGCAGCCATTCCCCACATTGGTAATTTGATAAACTGCCTCATTTCAAACAATGCAGAGCTCATTAACTGCAGCTCCGGAGCATCAAATGATATCCCAGCGGTTCTCATGTTCAACACGATAGGGATTCCGATGGTAATCATTGGCGTTCCCTGACGTATAAGCTGACCAATCACGAGCGCGCCGAGGCACTCAGCGAGACACAAGACAACGGTCCCTGCGATGGTTACGGGTGCCGAGGCCCCACTCATTGGAGCTGTCGTGCATATGACTGGAATACCGTTTTCTGCACAGAATGTGAGTTTCTTACAAACTTCCCTGGTATAGGTCAGCGGACTTATTGGTTGAGTATATGAAATCACAAAAGGTCTGTTTCGCAGCTCATTCTCACCTCCGACGGTGATCGCAGCTATTCCAATGATGTCACGATGATTCTCAGGGGTATAGGCGGTAAAAATGATGGGTTTGGTCGTGTTCATCATCATGGCGTGGAACTGATGTATATCAGCAATGGGGGAGGGTGCATCTGAAACCAATCCGGTTGGCATAGTGAAATCCAGGTTGGACAATGCATCGCATAGAATGCCGGCTTTCTCTACATCGGTCTTTAGAAATTTCCTCTTTTGCCCAGTGAACGGATCTAAGATATTGGGACAGTCTGTCCCGTTGCCGAAGTAGCAATTCCGAGCCGATAACCTCATTGCCGGCTCGCCGTTTCTCGTGTAGATTTGGATCTCCTTGGGGGCTGTTTCTAAAGCAGATTCAACAAGATTAGAGGGGATATAGGCCCGGCTTCCCTCAATTCGTGCTCCAGCCTCCCCCAAAATATTTAAGGTTTTTTCATTGTATACACTGATCCCAACCTGTTTCAGAATACTCAGCGCTGAGGAGAATATCTTTTCGCGATCTTCATCCGGCAGGGTAATCAGATATGGCACCTTTCCTCCCTCCTTGTACTTTCTTACAAGAAAATCCGCGACCGTAATTTTTGTCATTTATTATAGGCCGCCTTTTACGCGGTTGTCAATGAAAATATTTTTCACTTTTTTTTAAATATTAACGACAATATTATTCATTTGTAAAATTTTCCCAGGGTTGCGCCATAATAGGGGCACTCAGATCTCTAAAAAGAATCTTCAGGAGGTAAAGTACTCATAGAGAGCGGAATGAACGCGCTTTCTGAAATCCGCAATTGCGGTAGATGTGCTCTCCCGGCCAAAATGGACCCGGTTGGTTAGAATTACCACTTTAAAATTTTTTACGGGTTCTATCCAGACACTGGTGCCAGTAAAGCCGGTATGCCCGAAAGAAAGGGGGCTGAATAAAGGCCCTGCCGGGGAGTCATCACCCTGCATCAGAAAACCCATAGATCTTCTGCTATTGAGATTTTCGGTGAAGCAGGTGGTCATCATTTGAATAGCGGAAGACGGTAAAATATTTATTCCTTCCAGGAAACCGTCAGAGGTGAAAATGGTCAGTATCTTTAAGACACTCTCTGCGGTTCCGAATAGGCCAGCATTCCCCCCGTCACCCCCCATACAGTAAGAGTTTTCATCGTGCACTTCTCCCCGCAGCCAGCGCTTTCTCCAGGCGCAAAACTCAGTAGGGGCGATTCTTTTTCGATACCTGGAGCCTGGGTTGAAAAAGAGATCGGGAATGCGGCCCTGTTCCGCAATCCCGCGAAACAGGGTTTTAAGCCGCCGGCCTGTCACCTTTTTAAGAATCAGGCTTAAAATCAGGTAGCCGGTGCAGGAATAAATGACCTGCGAGCCCGGCTTTTCTGCCGGTTCACAGGCAAGCAATTTTTTTTCTGCCTTTTCATAATCGATGTCTTTGGGATCGGAGAATTCTTTATAAATATCCGGCACAGGGGGCAGGCAGGCAGTATGCAGCAGAAGCTCCCGCACCGTGATCTTCGCGGCCGCCGCTGAAATACCGGGCAGGAAATAAGCGATCTTCCGGTCGAGGTCTAGATTTTCCCGGAAAAAAGTGTGGAGGATAAGCAGGGCGGTTGCCAGAGGTTTAGTAAGGGAAGCAAGATCAAAAATTGTATTCATGGTCATCAATTCTTTGGCAGGCAAGATCTGCCTGAATCCCTTTGCTAAAGCGTAGACAATCTTACCCTCTTTTTCCACCAGCATTACCAGGCCGGGGAAGGTTCCCTTTTTTAGTTCAAAATCCACCAGTTCGTCTAAGTCCAATTCTGATGCCATAACCTTCCAATCAACTTTTTTTCTTTAGGCCTGGCCCATGAAAAGACGGTTATCCGGTAATCCGGACGGGTTTCTTTGATGCCTAGTTACAAAGAATTGGA
>JBFMGN010000210.1:0-6013 GCA_040752435.1 Spirochaetota bacterium | reverse complement strand
TCGTCCCACGCTCTTTTTGCTATGCAACTCTTATGCTCTATGACATACCGGGAAAGAGGGCAATAGAGATAACCGGGAACGTCGAGTTATCCCTGTCGGGTCCCAACGCCCTGTGGTCGCCGGACTCCCGATTTTTTGTTTATGCCAAAGGAGGTAAGCTTTTTTACTATTCAATAGATCAGCTTAAAGATAGAAGGATTGTCGCAGAAGATTTCCGTGTTATCGGTCAGGGTACGATTGCCAATATCCAATGGGCCCGGGAGAACAGTCTCTATTATATAAGCGAATCGCTTGTTTATCAGATTTACAGCGGCGAGTTTTTTACCAGATCCATCTATACGGGTCTCCTGGAGATGGGTCGGATTGCAGGCAAGATTCCTTTCAAATTTGATCCGAATTTTGACAGTTTCTGGATCTCCCCCACCGGTGGTAAGATACTTCTCGCCAAAGGCGGAAGGAATATATTCCTCTATTTCCTTGAAACTGATGATTATATAAGCACCGGGGAGACAAAATCCCTACCGTATCTTTTCCTGCCGAGGAATACCCGTCTTAAGCGAGTGCTGTGGTCGGGCTCAGATATCATTACACTGCTCGCCGGCAGTGTCGTCAGCGGTGAGAACAAAACTTCCATTTTTCGCCTTGACCTCGGCAAGAAACAGGAATCGTACGCTTTCAAACAGACTGATGAAACCGGTGTGCGGGATATTGTTCTTTCCTGGAACGAAGGCAGGGCGGCAGTGATAAAAGGAGACACCATTGTTATCCGCAAATACTCAACCTGGGAAGATGAGAAGGTCTTTACTCAGCCGCGGCCGCTCTTTTTGTTATGGAAATCGGAAAACGAACTGATTGCGGCGGGCACCTATTTTATAAATAATCTGTATATCCAGGAGAACAGCGAGGAAGTTCTCTGTTTCGCCCAGGTTGAACGCTACGGCTTTGCCAAAGATACGCGAAATATCCAGGTGGAGGTGAAAAACCAGGCCTACGAATATATTGGCGAAACGGATGAATGGAAACAGATACAAAACCTCAATACCGGGATTGAGAAGGTTTATTCCAGCCATTTCCGGGTTTATCTTGAACGTTCATCCACGGGAAGTTATAGAAATATGGTGATGGTGCGGGATATTAAAGGTTACGGAACCAGCACCCTGTTTAAGCCCCCCTTGCAGCAGTATGAGAGCTTTCCGGTTACGGAAGAATCGGTCGACTTTGTCAATTTCACCCACGGTTCCCGTATCCGCCGGCGGGAAGTATCCCTGGTATTTAATGCCATCGATACGGTTGAAGGCTTAACGGAGATACTCAATACCCTTTCGGAATACGGGCTCAGTGCAACTTTCTTTGTCAACGGGGAATTTATCCACCGTCATCCCGGTGCGGTTAAAGAAATGGCTGAGTCCGGGCACGAAGTCGGTTCCCTTTTCTATACCCATTTTAATATGACCGATGCCCGTTTTAAAGTGGATAAAGAGTTCATTAAACGTGGTCTCGCCCGCAATGAAGATAATTACTTTAAGGTTACCGGGAGGGAATTATCCCTGCTCTGGCATGCCCCGTATTACTTTATCAATACGGATATCATTGATGCCTCCAGGGAGATGAATTATGTTTACGTCGGGCGGGATATCGACAGCCTCGACTGGGTTACGGAGGAACAGGCCAGAACCTTAACCGGCCTGTACATGGCGGTCCCTCAATTGATTGAGCGTATAATGAAGATGAAAAAACCCGGTTCCATAATTCCAGTGAGAATCGGCCAGGTAGAGGGAAAACGTGAAGATTACCTTTTTAATAAGCTAGATATTCTTATTAACAGCCTGATTTCTTTAGGATATGATATTGTCCCCGTCTCAACGCTCATCGAGCATGCGAGATAACGTTTAAGGGGGGGCTTGAAATGAATTCAAGAAAAAATTAAGATTTTCGCATAGCGCCGGGTTATAAAGTTGAACCATGCCGGAGTCGATAATCTAGTGACAACATTACCGGGAGGGGAGGATCATTTTGAGTAAGATTAATCCGCTTAACGCATACAGAGAAACAAAGATCAAAACCGCCAGTCAAAGTAAGCTGGTGCTTATGCTTTATGATGAGGCGATTAAGCAGGTTGGGATTGCCTACGAGGGTCTTGCCAGCCGTTCAAAACATCTCGATAGGGTAAACAGTGCCGTCTTGAAGGCTCAAGATATTATAACCGAGTTGATGGTGTCCCTTGATTTTGAAAGGGGAGGGGAGATTGCGAAAAACCTATTCAGCCTGTACATGTTTTTTAACCAGCAGTTGATGAGTGCGAATATGAAAAAAGACAAGGAACCGATAAAAAAAATAAGAGACATGCTGGTTGAACTGCGAAATGCCTGGAATGAAATAATAAATAAACCCGGTTCAAGCGGAAGCTCCCAGGTAATCGGCGGTGTCAATATCGCCGGGTAACTAAAAAAACGTTCCCTCCTCCTGCCCATCCTTAATGAGGAAATCCAATGGCAGTAACAGAAGAAGGCCCCACGATAAACGCACTTAATGAGAAAGAATTACAGGAACGGGTATCCATCCTGAAACAGCTCAAAGAAAAGCTCATTATTCAACGCCAAAAGTTCCATGCTTACCTGAAAGTTCTCGAAGAGGAAGAGAAAGATATCCTCAATAATGAGGCCGAAAAGCTGAAGCTGCATGCAGAAATGGAAAAAGGTATAGTCCAGGAAATTTACGTTTTTCAGAAAGTCATTGATCCCCTCGCAGAGCTGTACGGTCTGGCGTATCCCCACAAGGAAAGAGAAATACCTCGCATTCAGCTTTCACTGGAAAAAGTCAGGCAACTGGTAATTGAGCGGAGTGAGAGAAACCAGGCGTTATTAAAAATGCGGATGAAGCAGTTAAGGCAGGAAATTGTGTCTATTAAAAGACCTTTTTCTCTGAAATCTTCCTATGCATCGACAACAATTCCGGTTTTGATTGATATTACGACATGAAGAAACCCCTTTATTTACTCGACGGGTACGGGTTAATCTACAGAACCTACTTTGCCTTTTTGCGGAAGCCTTTAATTAATTCAAAGGGCAAAAATGTATCCGTCATCTATGGTTTTTTCCGTACCTTGTTAAGCCTTTTTGAGGCTCAGAAACCGGTCTTTTTCGCAGTCGCTATGGATTCCATCACACCCACCTTCAGGCATGAGTTATATCCCGCCTACAAGGCGACCAGGGAAAAGGCGCCGGAAGAGTTGCATGCCCAGATTCCCATCGTGGAGGAAGTCCTCTCCGCCTTGGGAATTCCAATTCTCCGGATAAACGGGTACGAAGCGGATGATATTATTTCCACCCTGGCGGAAAACTGTAAAAAAGAGAAACGGGGATGTTTCATCATAAGCGGGGATAAGGACCTGCTTCAACTGGTAGAAGGAGAGATAAGGGTCTTAAAGCCTGAAAAAGGTGATTATAAAGTTTTGGGGAGGGATGAGGTTTTCGCGGAGTATTCCGTCTACCCCGATCAGATTATCGATTACCTTGCTTTAACGGGGGATGCTTCCGATAATATCCCGGGCGTCAAGGGGATTGGACCGAAAACAGCATCCGGACTTCTCGCCAAATTTCAGACACTTGAAGGTATTTATCAGAGTCTTGATGAAATACCGCTAAGCCAGCAAAAAAAGCTTAGAGAGGCCAAGGAGAACGCCCTGTTAAGCCGGCGCCTTGTTATTCTTAATAGAAACGTACCTCTCGGCGTAGATTTTGAAGCACTGGGATTGAAAAATCTTGGAAGAGAGGCTGCGGCCCAAATCCTGCTCCGGGAGGATATTAAAAGCATCGCCCAAGAACTTCTCTCAAAATCGGATTCCGTTATATCGGTCGAAGACCTTACGGAGAAGATGCCATCTACAGAGGAGAATAAAAAAGGTACATACAGGAGTATTCTGACCCTGCAGGAATTGGACGAATGGATGAAACTTATTAAGAAACATACCTGGTTCGCCTTTGATGTCGAAACCGACGGTCTGGATGCGGTGACTGCATCTCCCGTGGGTTTCTCCCTGGCAGTCCAATCCGGAGAAGGCTGTTACGTGCCCATCAAAGCTTCCGGTGTCCGCTTAATACCGGAGCCGGAAATAAAGGCCCGGCTTACCTCAATGCTTACGGATAAGTCGTTAAAACTGATCGGGCAGAATATCAAGTACGATTACATGATAATGAAACGCTGGGGAATTGAGATTAGTAATATCGCCTTCGATACAATGATAGCCGCCTGGCTTTTAGACAGCCAGCTTGGCGCGTATAACATGGATAAACTGGCCGAAAGGTTCCTTAATTACAAGACTATCCATTTTGACGAAGTGGTGCCCAAGGGATCAACCTTTGACACCGTTCCTTTGAAAGAGGCGACTGAATATTCGGCCGAGGATGCCGATATCACCTTCCGCTTGTATAAGGTTTTCTCCCCGCGAATAAAAAGTGAAAATATGGAAGATCTCTTTTACAACGTGGAGATGCCCCTTGTGGCCGTTCTCGGGGATATGGAACTGGAAGGCATACGGATTCTATCGGATAAACTTGACGAATACGGAAAAGAGCTCTCCGTCAAACTTAAAGGAATCGAGGATGAGATCTACAAGCTTTGCGGGCAGACTTTCAATATAAGCTCCACAAAGCAGCTCCAGGAAATCCTTTTTACCGTCAGAAAATTGAAGCCTGTTAAAAAGACGAAAACCGGGCTTTCTACAGATACAAGTGTTCTGGAGGAGCTTTCATCGGAAGATCCGGTGGCAGGTCTTGTACTTAAGCACAGGCTGCTTTCCAAGCTGAAATCCACCTATGTTGACGCGCTGCCGAAACTGATTAATCCTTATACGGGAAAAATCCACACCCATTACATCCAGACCGGCACTGCTACCGGCCGGCTATCCAGTCGGGATCCCAATCTCCAGAATATTCCCATAAGAGACGAGGAGGGGAGAAGAATCCGTTCTGCCTTTGTACCAAACCGCGGGAATCTGTTTTTGAGCGCAGATTATTCCCAGATTGAGCTGGTAGTCTTCGCCCACCTTTCAAAAGATCCGGCTTTGTCGGACGCCTTCCAAAAGGGGAAGGATGTTCATAAACAAACAGCCGCATTAATTTTCGATATTCCGGAAGATGAGGTGACCCAGGAGCAGAGGCGGGCTGCAAAAATAATCAATTTCGGCGTCATGTATGGGATGTCCGCGTTCCGGCTTGCCCGGGAGCTTGGTATCCCACGGGGCAAGGCGGATGCTTTTATCAATTCATACTTCGCGAAATACTACTTGGTGCGTAAGTTTATTGAAGAAACGGTACAACAGGCTGAAAAATCAGGGACGGTACCGACCCTGCTCGGCCGGGTCAGAAAGGTTATCGGTATTAATAGCAAGAATAAGACGGAAAAAATGGCGGCGGAGCGGGTGGCGGTCAACACGCCGATCCAGGGTACGGCCGCGGACATAGTAAAGACAGCGATGATCAGGGTAACAGAAGTTTTAAAAAAGGCCCGGTTTAAAGCGCGCCTCATTTTGCAGGTGCACGATGAGCTTATTTTTGAGGTTCCCGTGGACGAAGTTGATACGGTAAAACGGATCGTGCAGAAAGAGATGGAGTCGGCTGTTACTTTACGAGTGCCCCTGAAGGTAAGTATTGAAACAGGTTCAAGCTGGGGCGATCTGCATTAAGAGACAGTGGTCAAATGGTTATCGGTATTACTGGGAAATATTGTGCGGGAAAAAATGTTGCAGCCCGTATTCTGGAAGCCAGAGGGTTTTACATTATAGATGTGGATAAACTGGGCCACCAGGCGCTGGCGGATAACAAGGAAGCCATTGTTCGCTCCTTCGGCGCCGGTGTTCTCGATGAAAAGGGGAATGTTTCCAGGGCCGCGTTGGGGGGAATTGTCTTTAAAGATTCTTCGGCGTTGCATCGGTTGGAAGGTATTTCACATCCGCCTATGATTAAAGAGGTGAAAAAAATAATCCGTGATAAAGGAAGAAATCAGGTCGGTATAA
>JBFMGN010000021.1:0-14630 GCA_040752435.1 Spirochaetota bacterium | reverse complement strand
ATTCCGGGTCTGCGCCAAAATCTTAAAAATAGTGCTGTCGGATTTTGACGTAGTCCTGTACAATAGCGGTATCCCGGTTTACAAGCGTATTAAAAAATGGTAGAGTGTATATAAACGCGGGGGATTAGCTCAGTTGGTAGAGCGATTGGTTCGCAATCAATAGGCCAGGGGTTCGAATCCCCTATCCTCCAATGAGATATAGACTTTCAACTTTTATCATAACAACCACGGAACCCGCGGAAAAACACGGAAAAAGTATTAATGGCTGCAGCCTTCCGTATCATTCCGCATGATTCCGTGGCTACCCAATATGCTGACCCGAACTTCTCGCCCTCGAAGGGGGCTTACTTTTTTTGCAAGAGCCTCAAAGATATTATTTTTTGTAGAAAAAATAGTCAGGATGTATGACGACTAGATAGGAGAAATAAAACATGGAAGTATTGACAGGCAAAGCAGCGATAGTAACCGGAGGTTCCAAGGGCTATGGAGCAGGTATCGCCGAAGTTCTAAAAACCGCAGGGGTAAAGGTCTGGATAACAGCCCGGCATGAAGAGGGATTGCAGGAAACCTCAAAGCGTCTTGATTGCAGTTTTATTAAGGCCGATGTTACAAAGCCGGAGGACTGGGACATGGTAATCGATACCGTCCTTAGGGAAGCAGGCCGGCTGGATATTCTGGTAAACAACGCCGGTGCCGGTGGCAAAATCGCGCCCCTGGCTGAAATGACGGATGAAGAGATAGACCGATGTTTGGCCGTTAATCTTACCGGTGCGATTTACGGTTGCCGCAGGGCGGCCAAGATCCTGAAGCGGCAAAAATCCGGAACGATCATCAATATTTCAAGTGTCTGCCAGAAGGAAGCGTGGCCGGGTTTCGCGGTCTATTCCGCTGCCAAGGCGGGATTAAACCTCCTTTCCAAATGTCTTTATACGGAACTTCGCAAGTACGGGGTTCGGGTTACTACTCTCGTCCCTTCCTGGGGGGATACCGATTTCTCCCGGGCGGCAGGATTAAGGGAACTGCCTGCGGAAGTAAAAGCGAAGGTTATTAAACCGAAGGAACTGGGGGAAATTGTGCTTGCCATTTGCGCCCTGCCTGCCCATCTTGCGATCGAGGATGTGACAGTCTGGCCCCTGGTACAGGAGGTTGTGCCGCTGTAGAATGAAACAGAAAATCCATATAATCGTCGCCATGACGGAAGACAGAATCATAGGCAGAGACGGGAAACTTCCCTGGCATATCGTAGAAGATCTGAAACTCTTCAAGCGGCTGACCATGGGGTCAACAGTGATTATGGGTAGAGAGACCTTTATGGCCATCGGCCGTCCGCTGCCTGGTCGGAACAACATCGTTGTTTCTACAACCCTGAATCAATTCTCCGGTATAACTGTAGTCCGCAGTGTCGATGAAGCCTTTGCGAAAGGGAAAGAATACGGCCGACCGATTTTCATCATCGGTGGACAAGAGATATTTCAACAAACGCTGCCTTTTACGGAAAGAATGTACATTTCCTACATTCGGGGAAAGTACGAAGGAGATGCCTTTTTCCCGGTGTTTGATCCGGCAAAGTGGGAAGTTGTGCAACAGGAGCCGTATAGAGAATTTACCCTGGTTGTATACGAAAAAAAGCATATCGATGGACTAATTTCAAAAATCAGGGGAAATTAGCCACGGAAATACACGGAATTACATTTATCCCCTACAATCCCAGCTTTGGGTCGATCTTCGCCTGGGTCACGCTCAATAGTTCTCCCGTTTCAACCCGTAAAAGTTTCAGAAACAGTTCGTAGAGATTTTCTTTTTTGTAGAGCCTGCCGGAAATAAGCAGTTCAGCGTTGAGCATTTTTCCGATTTCCGAGGTTTTACTGTCATCCGTTAAACCGGATAATTGCAATTTAAGCTCATCCATTATTTTTTGTAAGTCCTGCCGTTCCACGAGCCGGAAAACGCTTCCACCCAAAGCCGCCTGCACCAGCCGCTCGGTAAAGTATTCCGCCTGGGCAGCCAGGTGTGCCTGTTCCGCCGGACTGCCTGCGAAAAGTACTGGGAGAATCGCGGCGGTTGTATCTTTCTTGATGGAGTACGTGGAATAATCGGCAAGCTGGGACAGGGCAAGGGAGAAGAGTTTTTTCAACGTTTCCTCTTTCTGTTCATCATCCACTTTGTCCGCCGTGAAATAAGGGGCAGGTTCCTCCAGGGGCTGGTCGGTAAGGTAGCTCAGTTCTTCCTTGGCGAATCTGATTATAATGGCTTCCAGCTTATCCGTCTGAAAGTTGGCCCCGGTATGGTGGCTTACGCTGCCGGGCCGACCGCCCTCACTTTCCCCGGTTTCACCGTAGGTCAGAAAGATGTATTTCCCGGCAGTATACTGGGCAATCTGTCGGAGTATGTATTCGCCCATAAGATCCAGCCCGCCGGTACCGACGCTGAAAATTTTGATGCCGCGCTCCCGTGCTTCTTGGACTGCCTTAACGTAGGTGTATGCCTGGCCATAATCCAGATGGGGAGGTGCATCGGTTATGATAAAAGCAAGGCGGATACCCGTTGTATTCCATTTTATCGTTTGGATGGTATCCTTCAAGGCGGATTGCAAGTCCTCCGGGGTATCTCCGCCGCCGGACGCTTCTACCCGGTCTAACGAAGCCTGGAAATGCTTAAGATCTTCAGTTAAAGGTATAATGAGAGTGATATATTCGTCGTGGATATCCTTGTATAGTACCATACCGAAACGTATCTTCGGCTTTGCCGTAAGAGCGGTAAGATTTAAATGGATAAGCTGGATGGTGGTTTTCAGGCGTTCTATTTCCTCCCCCATACTTCCGGTTGTATCCATAACGAAAACTATATCCAGCGGCACGGCTTTTTCTATAGAGCGTGAAAATGGAAACTCCACGGGCAATTCACGTTTACCGTTTCTGGGAACAGTCAGGCCTTTACTTTGTTGGGCAGCCTGTATTCTCACCTGGTAAGCCTCGATGTCGGCGTCATACTCCGAGGGGAAAAAGAAGAAACTACCATCCGCCAGCGTCTTACCGGAACAGAGCATCCTGTTCTGACTTCCGAAAATCTCAACATCGGCATTGGGTATGGATTTACCGTCTTTATCTTCAACTTTAAGAATTATTCTTTCATTTACCGGAAGCGGAAGATGATCAACAGATTCGTTATCTTTCAGGAATTTAACAAAATAGCCGTACTGCCGGTTATCGTCGGCATAACCGGCTTTAAGCCCGGAAGCCGAAACTTTTGAAGCTGCCGTACTGCTTTCTGTAGAAGCAAGAGCAGTTTTCCGTGGACTGCTTTCTGCCGGTTCTTTAGGGGAAGTTTCTTCACCCAATACCCAGGTATCGGTAGGAATTTCAGATTTCTCTTTTTCAGTTTTGACGTCTGCGGACCGCACCCCTCCAGCCTCTGGTCTTTTATCCGGCTCCGGTTGAGGGGCCGGTACCGATTCTTTGCCGTCGCCTCCGATATCTTCGGTCTCGCCGTTTTTTGCCGGCTGACCGCCGCCGGCAGGTGTTGTTCCTTGCGGCGATGATAATGGAGTTTCAGTTTTTCTAATGTTTGAACCGGCACAGGATAAAAAAAGAATCCCCGGCAAAACGATAATTAAAATAGTTATAATATAAGCTTTCATTTTCATACTAACCTCCGTCTAAAGGCGAATTACCGCCTCCACTTTTAATTTCAGTCCTTCTTATAATACAGCCTATCTTACAAAATTTCTTATATAATTATCAGCAAGCATTTTTTGTACCTCTTTGAATCGATTTTTATAAAACTCGCTCCACCGGTCCGGTAATTTCTCCTTAAGCAACTCTTCAAAGGGGTATACTATCATTCCATATTCCGGATGTTGATAGTTGGCAATAGGAACCGCCTTAACCGATATAATTGCCGTTCTTAAGCCTGATTTTGCAACCTTGACTGAGTATATGGCAGACTCACCCGTTGCCGTGAGATTTTTCTCAATATCGGATTTCACCGGATCGATGTTCCAGGTTTGCCCGGAAATGAAGTTTCCGGCGGAAGGTATGATAAGGCGCTTTAACCCCTTCACTTCTTTTATCTCCCAGGGTTGAAGGACATGGGGATGATGTCCCCATACGATGTGAACACCTGCATCGATAAGGTCGTAAAAAAAACTGATTTTCTCGGTTGAAGCCGCGGAAGCATATTCCACACCTCCATGATAGGAAAGTATTAATAGATCGTAGTCTTCCGTTGACTTTTTTATTAAATTGATTAATTCATCTCTCGTTTCTTTATTATGATAATCAAGCAAATATACATATTCCTCAGAGTCGCGGATGTTAAGAAATTCGGTTAATGCCAGGAATCCGATTTTCCAACCCTTTTTCATGATTGTCGTTATTCTGTACGGGGCATTTTCATCGTTTTTTATTCCGGAGTAGAAAATTTCTTTCTCTTTTTTAATCTTTTCAATTTCATCAAGAGTTTTCAGAATAGAGTCAGGTCCCTGATCGCAGATATGATTATTGGCTAAAGAAAAAACATCGAAACCGGCTTCTACGGCCGCTTTAACATAGGCAGGATGAATGTTGAAAAGAGGGTAGTTAGACATCGGCTTGTCAGGATCTATGGGGAATTCCAGGTTACCGAAAGTCAAATCGTCTTGCATAAAATAGTTCTTAACTCTTTCGTAAATTTTAGAATAGGGAGGCCGGGAGTAATTTACATCGTGGGCCATAATATCCCCCACCAAACTTAGATTCAGCGGCGGAAGTCTCGGTTCCTCATGGCGGATTGAAATAAAATTGCGGCGTTCACAGGAAAACGTAGGGATAATAATGGACAGTGGGAGGGTTATACACATAATTTTCAAAATCGATAAAAACATAACCCTTTTGTTATCATGCAGTGTCTTAAATGCAATACCCATGGTTTTTAAAATATCACTATACTTTAAGGAATTCAAAATCACAAGTATAGTCAATTTCGATGGAAAAGAGTATGCTGTTGCCTCATATAAAAATCTACCCGAAAGTTTGATTGACAAATTTCCAAATGATGATAGTATATATTTATATGGAGAAAAAAGCCCGGGTAGTTTATATACTTATTAGTTTGATTGTAACTTTTTCCGCAATTCTGGCAGGCGCCTGTAAAAGCATACCCTTGCCGAACTCACCGCAGGAAAGCTTGCTGGTTGTGCCTTACGAAATTGACTCGTCGTTCAATAATGGCGAGATAAAAATCACCTCCATTCAGATGATCTTAAAAAATTGGGAAAATCAAAAAGAAAGATTTTTAATTCTGAATCCGGGCAGGTTTTTCACCGCCATTGCGCTCGAGCCCGGAGGCTATTTTATTTCGAAACTTGTGGTTTCCTGCCAGCATGTAAAAGGCGGTTTCTGGCAGGACAAACATAATTTTTCCGGTTCGTTCTATATGGAGAAAAATGTAGTGCGCTATTTTGAGAAAAGCTTCTATGTTACCGCCGACAAAACCGGCGGCTACCGTTTCGGTTATAACACTCTACCTTATGAAAAACTGAAAGAAAAATACTTGAAGACTTTGCAGGCGGATTCCCATTGGCTGGCGTGGGAGAATCTAAAACTCGTTAATTTTTAAAGGCACTTACAGTTAAAGTTGCAACGAACACAGTACGCCTGCATTTTGAAAGCCGTCAATAATCGGTAATATTCGCATACTTACGACGGGTCCGGTTTTTGCCTGTGCCTTATACTGGTTGTAATTGTGGGTTGAAATCCAGCCGTGGTTCATGTCATAGACCCCGGCAGTGATGCGGATGGAAAAGGCGCTTATCATCATGTAGTAAGGCAGAAAATTTCTCACCGTGGCTTCCCATGTACTTTGAAGAGTCAAATCGGAGGAGAGGTACCGCGTCTCGGTATCGTTATGGATAGGCGGTGTTTTAATGGTAAGTAAAAGGGAGCCGACTGCCAGGGCGTCGGCCAGCAGGGAGGAGACAACCAGTCCCGGATTAAGCTTGCCGCCGTAGAGGTGCGAGAAAATCGGAGGTATAACTACGGAGGCGGCCGTGAGAATTGAGAATCCGATGGGTTGGAAGTTAGGGACACCGAAAGCGATAGCCAGGCCGGCGGTAAGACCTGCGAGCGGCGGCATAAGCCCTGTCCAGACACCGATAGCCTGGGCTTTTTTCAGGCTCTTGTACTTGTTTACATCGGTTTCATATCGGTAGTCCAGGGAAAGATTCTGCAATCCTCTGATGGTCTCCTGTCTGATCATAAAGGAGTCTATTAAAGTAACCAGGGAGGATGTCAAAAGGGATGAACCGACCCCTACGGCAGCCAATGTTCCCAGAAAACAGGTCTGTCCCAACGCCCAATTTATCTTTGAATTGCTTTTAAAATCTTCTATTGACTGGACATCGGTCGCTGTCCGGTATTCTCCGTATTCGGCCACAGCCTGCCGTGCAAAATAGTCATTGCCTACAGCCAGTCCGAAAGCTGCACCGAAGGATAAGATGGAGATGCTGAACTGCCGGGAAGCATTTTCCGGTTTAAGCCGAGCTTTCATATTTTCAACTGCCTTTATCGCGCGCGCCGCGGCTTCAACCCGGCTGGAAAAGAGAATCCCGTAGCGGGAAACCTGGGGAAGAAGGATCGGCGGAGCAACGGGGTGAAACACCTGTACCCGGTTGTTGAAATAATCGGCAACTACCAGGTCTCCGTTGCTGCCCACCGCCACCCCTCTGGGTTGAGAAAACTCCCCCGGGTTTATTCCGTAGCTTCCATAGGAGGTTACTATTTCTCCTTTCGGGCTGAATTTCAGGATCCTGTGCTCTTTTGGAAGGGTGATATAATAATAACCCAGTGAATCGCAGGTTATACCTGAGTCCTGCTCGGTCTGGCTTAGCGTAACTTGACCGATAAAAGTTCCCCAAGAGTCAAAGAGCAATAACAGGTTGCTTTCGGCGCTGAAAATATTCAGCCGGTTCCGGGAATCAAAGAAAATATCCGTTATGTGTATGTCTGGATATGATGTTAAGCCGTTTCTGAGAGCATCTTCTATAAAAGTGTCACGTTCAAATTCTTTGGCCGAAGCCTGAACTGGTATGAGAACGGCAAGAAAATCTTTAGCCGCGATAAAAACCGCCTGTTCACCGGAAACGGCTATGTGCCGCTGGTTTTCTTCTGATGACGTATAATCGGGAACCTTAAATGTTCGTACCGGCTCAAGATTGCGGTTATATACGGAAATCTCCCCCGTGCTGTTGTTAAGAGAATAAAGATACGATGCGGTGTCGGCCGCAAACGAGTAGAGCGCTTCGGTTTGGCCGGTGCCCAGTTCTTGCAGGGCGATTTGCGTACCGGTTTCAGAAAATGATCGCAGTCGTGTCTCCTTAAAACCATCCACCTCGTAAAATGTCCCGCTCGGGGTTGTTTTGACGCAAAAGGGTTCAAGGATATCCCCGAAATTGGCGGGGTCGGCGATAAGGAATTGATACGCATCATTGACCAGGCCTGAAAGATAGCGATACTCCTCCAGAGCGCCTTCGAAATCCGGCCGCCTGGCATAGTATTTTGCATCCGCCGCTTGCATTCTTCCGATGAGGAGGTTTTCGGTTTTTTTACCGATTTCCTGAAGGCTCTCATCGACATAAGCTATAAAGGTTTTATCATAGTTGATTTTTAAGGCTGTTTCCTTAAACCGGGCTATTGCCGTTAGTAATTCTTCTATCTTTGCCGGATTATCTGCCAGCTTAAGGATCTCCTTTCTCCCGCTTTCCACGAACAGGCGGTCGGTTTCTGAGGCTGCGGGAATAGTAAAAGATACCAAGGTTGGTTTATCTTCATAGACATCGATCTGTTGTTCAAAAATCACGATATCGCCTGACAGCCTCTCCTGATGAATAGCGATACGATAGGAACCGTTCAGGACTTTCTTAAATAGTGTTGTTGGGTTTCGCACCTTTTTCTCATTGAGAAAAACAGAATACTCTCCGGTTCCCTGCTCGACCTTCAGCTCAATTGAACCGAAACCGATATGGATATTACCGATATGGGATATGATACCCGTCGTAATTTCATCCGCCGCATCAAATACTCCCAGTATTGACCGGGCACTGGCTTCTTCCTGAGCGACTATCTTTTTCTCCGCATTATCATACAGGGAAAGAGAAAAAACGAAACTGCCGTCGTCCTTTAAAGCTGCACTTCCATAAACGATCTGGTCGTACTTATTATCATCACAAAACTCACCTATTTTCTTTACATCGTCCAATTCAATATTATTCAGAACTTGATTGTCTTCCTGGTCGATCACCATGTGCTTTTCCAGAGCCCGTAAAACCAGGGTGATTGTATCCGTTACTGTCATACCGACTACATCATAGTAGGGGTCGCCGGTTTTGTTTTTCATAGGAACAACGGCAATCCTGGTACGGTAATCTTCAATCGCGGTTAGTGTTTGCATTACCAGCAGTAAAAAAAGAAATAAAAAAATGATTCTTTTTACCATAGAGTTATGATAAAATGTTAATGAGGATTTGTAAATGGAATGTTTCAGGATTAATCGAACTTTTTTAGATCGAATTTACAGTTTAACCGTCAGTTTTTTTCTCACACTCTTATTTTACAGTTGTAATCTTTATTCAACGCCTTTCTGGTTTAATAATCCCTATGATCCGGAGCAACTGAAAATGATTGAACCGGAAGTAAAAACAATAATAGTGGACGGCAGCTCTTCCGATTGGGGAAACATGATGCCGGTCTTAGTCGACCCCACAGGGGATGTGGAAAGTGATGCCCGTGGAGAGTATACCACCTATGGAACGGATCTGGTGGCGCTGTTTGTCGCACAGGATGATTCTTTCCTCTACTGGAGGATGGATTTAGCGGATGGTTCGCCAAACTCAATTGTCGATTACAAAGTTGAATTTTCGTTTGAACAAGCTGGAAATCGCATTTTGATCCATGAAATATACAGTAATTTTAACTGCTCGGCCGGCCTCACCACCTTTGATCAAAATGGGGTACAACTAAGCGCGGATCCGATACCGGAGGCTATCTGTGCGATAAGAAATGTTGTGGAAGGCAGAATACCATTACAATACCTTAAGACTGTCGATCAGTCGGATATGCAAAGCCGGGCTGAACGCTGGGTTGGGAACCCTAACCCTGGGACAAAGGACGAGTCCGCTGTGATCACCCTCAAGTTAAGGTAGTATTCCCGATTTCCCTTTAGCTTTCTGAATCAGTTCCACCAGGCAGTAGCCGAAGGGCACTTCATGTCCCAGCAGCCTGCAATAAGCTATATTACGGTCGTAGAGGTTCAAACTTGTTTCTATCATACTTTTCTTTATGGAAATACACCGCCGCGCCGTTCGGAGCTGCGGTGTATCTTTTAGCTGCAAACCATTACCATTTCCCGGTCTTTTTTATTGCCGCTTTCGGGAAATCCTTCAGTGCCTTAAGGTTCTCTTCTATTTCGTTTTTCGGCATTGCATAATCCGAAAGCTGTCCGCTTAAGTATGCCTCGTAGCCTTTCAAATCCATCAAACCATGTCCGCTTAGATTGAACAGTATCACCTTCTCTTTCCCCTCTTCCTTGGCTTTCTTCGCTTCCTGGACAACGGCCGCGACAGCATGGCTTGTTTCGGGTGCAACGATTAAACCTTCCGTTTGAGCGAATAACATGGCAGACTGGTAGCATTCGAGCTGGTGAACGGCCCTGGGTTTTAAAAGTCCTTCGACGATGGCCTGGGAAACAAGGGGGGACATTCCATGATAGCGGAGTCCACCGGCATGGATAGGCGGCGGCACGAAGTTGTGACCAAGGGTGAACATCGGCAGCAACGGCGTCATGCCGGAAAAATCCCCCAGGTCGTAGGTGAAAGGCCCCGCGGTCATACTGGGGCAGGATGAAGGCTCCACCGGTATTATTTCAATTTGCGCGCCGTTAATTTTATCATAAACGAATGGAAATGCCAGACCGGCGAAGTTGCTGCCGCCGCCTGCACATCCAATTACTATATCCGGTTTTTTCTCGCCGAATAGCTTAAGCTGTTTTTTGGTTTCCAGCCCTATTATCGTCTGGTGCAGTATAACGTGATTCAGGACGCTTCCGAGTGAATATTTTGTCTGTCCGCTTTTATCGGTCACAGCGGCTTCAACCGCCTCGCTTATGGCAATGCCGAGGCTTCCCGGCGTGTCTGGATTTTTTTCAAGGATATCCCGGCCGGCTTTTGTTTCGGAGCTGGGACTGGCAATACAATTAGCACCCCAGGTTTGCATCATAAGCTTCCTGAAGGGTTTCTGCTCAAAACTGATACGCACCATGAAGACTTTGCATTCAAGTCCAACCAGGGAACAGGCAAAAGCCAAAGCGCTTCCCCACTGCCCTGCACCGGTTTCCGTAGTCAGTCGTTTGACGCCGGCCTGTTTGTTGTACCAGGCCTGGGCTGCCGCGGTGTTGGGTTTATGGCTTCCAGCCGGCGACACACTTTCGTTTTTATAGTAAATTTTAGCCGGGGTGCCTAAAGCTTTTTCCAGGGCGGCCGCCCTGTGGAGCGGCGTCGGCCGCCATCGGGCATAGATACTTAAAATTTCTTCGGGAATATCGATCCAGCGTTTTGGACTGACCTCTTGTTCGATAAGGCCCATCGGGAAAATGGGTGTAAGCATCTCCGGGGATACGGGCTTCCCGTCCGGCCCGAGAGGGGGCTGCATGGGGGTCGGCAGATCGGGAATAAGATTGTACCACTGCCGTGGAATTTCATTTTCATTTAATACAACTTTTGTCGCCTGTGAAGCCATACATACTCCTTAAAATGAGATTTAGTTAAGCTAATCTTTGTTACTATGGAACAATAGACAAAGACTGTTTCTATCGATAGAAACATTTATAGCCTTTTAATGCTTTTCTGTCAAGCATTTTCGAGAATTTACAATTGAGTTTACTACAAGACGTAAGCAGAGGTTAGTCAAGGAAATCGAAACCACTCCTTCAAAAACTTGACCAAAACATGAGTCAAAAATAAAATCCAACTCCGCTCAAGTAATAAGGACATAAAATACAATTTACTATACAAGGTTTTTTCTAGTAAATTCATTTTATATGCTATTCCTTAAAAAGTTTTGCGCCAAAGGCGCAAAATACAATAAAGTCCAGCTCGCTGGGCTATTCCACTGTAATTTCTTCGCATTTTCAATCCACCTTTTCTTCGATCGGGAAAGAACGGGTAAGTTCGACTTTTCGACAGCCGCAATTAACCAGGAAGAAACAAAGCCGGAAAAAAGTATTTGTTGTGCATTGTGCGGGCATGAGATAACCAACGACGCCCAACGCATTGCTGTCCATGGCGGGCATGAACATACTTTCACAAATCCCCACGGCTATGTATTTAAAATCGGCTGTTTTCGAAAATCTCCCGGATGCATACACGCCGGCGAAAAGACCGATGAATTTTCCTGGTTTAAAGGGTATGCATGGCGCTATGCTTTATGCGGGAGCTGTAAATCCCACCTTGGCTGGGTATTCAACGCTTCCACTGATCAGTTTTACGGCCTGATTCTTGACCACTTGACAATGGCTTAAAATTTTTTTTCCTTAATATAGAATTATTTGTAGTATCCTTTTTTTTCATCAAATTTGATTATATACTTAATCTTACTATTGAAAAATTGTTTCTATTGAGAGTACGAATGCATAAAACAAAACGCATAGCTCTTGTAGCTCATGATAACAGAAAAAAAGATATGATTGAATGGGTTGAGTGGAATTACAAAGTGCTCATCAATCACCAGCTTATCTGTACCGGCACGACTGGAACGTTAGTAGAAAAAGCGATAAAATCAAAGCTTGAGAAAGACGAATTTCTGAAATTTGAGATTATCAAACTCAAATCCGGTCCTCTTGGCGGGGATCAGCAACTTGGAGCAATGATTACTGAAGGGAAAATTGATCTTTTAATTTTCCTCTGGGACCCGATGCAGCCCCAGCCTCACGATGTGGATGTAAAGGCATTATTAAGAATATCTGTTTTATATAACATCCCGACTGCATGTAACCGTTCAACGGCTGACTTTATGATCTCATCTCCATTAATTGATGAGGAATATTTACCGGTATTGAAAGATTATACCGAATATATCATTCGTACAATACAGTTGTAGAGAAGGAGTCAAATATGCTATTCCACTGCATTTCTTGCTTAAGCGAGCTGGGTTGTATTATATCTTCGCATTCTGCAAAGGTTTTTAAAGGTATAGCCTGCCGCAGCCGCGCGTGGAAAAAATTGTTCAGCTTCACGTTATTAATGCTATTTTTCTTTTCCACGATTGTAACGGCGCAAGAGGCGAAAGCGAAAATTTTTACCGTCAATCTTTACCAGTCCGATGTGGATGTAAGTTTGGAAGACTGGGAAGAGCGTGTTTTCTACATTAATGAAGTACCGCCTTTCACGGCAAGTTATTTACTCGAAACAACAAAAATGGGAATGTTTAAACTGTTTTTTAAATTGTCCGAAGAAGAGTCCTGGTATACTCTGCCGGATGAATGGGGGAATCCCCTTGATTGCCCTGTAAATCCCGGATTTATCTACTGTATCATTATAGGATCAGACGGTTCCGCTCTATATTTCGAGCTGACGTACACGGCTGACAACAACCCCAAAGTCTGTTTCTTAAACGGAAGCGATACAGCTCTCTCAGGCATGGAAGTCGGAGTCGATTGGGGGAAGGATACCGTCGCATATGTAGAGAATTTCGATGTAATGAATGTTTCAAACTTTGTCTCTGTCAAGCCGGGTAATTACAGTCTTTTCTGGCAGTTTCCAAATCAACTGAGAACGGGAGAACATTACTTTTTCCCTGATGATTCCGGTAATGCTCCAAAGATATTTAATTTTGAAGAAGGCCGCTACTATTTATTTTTGGCATATACTGAAAGCAGAAAGGATTATGCAATTCTCTATGATATAACCGTTGAAGATGCACTAAAATAGGTTAATTCATTTATCCCTTGACACCACCGGCTGTCAGGCTTTTAACAAGGTATTTCTGGAACAGCAATGCAAGGGCTACCGGGAAAATTGCAGCAATGACGGCCCCGGCGGTCATATCGCCGTACTGGATCTGGTATTTGCCTATCATATCCGACAAGGCAACGGGGATGGTTTTCGATTTCGCCGTACTGGTGAAGATCATGGCAAAGAGAAATTCATTGGTGGATGAAATGAAGCCATAGATGGCTGTGGCTGCAATACCGGGCGCCGAGAGAGGCATAACTACCCGGACGAGGGCCTGCATCCTCGTACAACCGTCTATCCGGGCGGCATTTTCCAGGTTCTGAGGAATCGTCTGAAAATATCCATAGAGAATCCACACGGAAATGGGTAATAACCAGCCGGTATAGGCTAGAATAAGGGCAAGCTTAGTATCTACCAGTTTTAAATACCGGCTGAATATCACGTAAAGAGGGATTATATCGGTAAAGGGCGGAATCATCTGCGTACCCATCAGCACGAAGAGAAAATAAATCCCCCATTTAAACTGCAAGCGGGCAAGAGCATATCCCGTTATACTTCCGAGAATTATACAGATTATCATAGTGCAAACCGCCACAATAAGGGTATTGTAAACAGCCTGATAGAATTTCATTGTCCCCCGTTCCTGAACGAATACGTTGATAAAGTTTTCGAAGGTGGGTTCTTTGGGTATAAAGTGGGGGGGTACTTTATAGAGTTCAATATTGTTTTGCAGGCTCATGTTAATTATCCAGTAGAAAGGAAAAAGAGTAATCATCAAAGTGAGGATTACAAAAATATAGAGAAAAAGGCGTGCAAATATTCTGGATGTCCTGGATGCCGAAACCATTCTAGGCATTTCTGTTTTACTCGAATTCTATTTTTCGATTGATGGTTTTGAAATAAATAATCGCAAAAATGATTATTAATAACGTTATAACGTAGGCCAGGGCCGAACCGAAACCGAGTCTATGATACTTAAATGCGTTTTCCCACACGTAAAAGGTGGTAAGTTTTGTGGCGTCAGCGGGACCACCCCTGGTCATTATATAGATGATGTCGAATATACGAATCGCCTCCACTGTCCGCAGCAAGAGGGTTACGAGAATCGGCCAGCTTATAAGAGGCAGGGTTATACTGAAAAAGGTTCTGACAGGACCGACGCCGTCGACTCGAGCTGCCTCGTAAAGATCCTCCGGTATCGCCTGCAACCCGGCCAGAATCAGGAGAATAACCAGGGGCGTCCATTTCCATGCATCGGCAAAAATAATTATGTTCAAAGCCCAGGTGGGGTCTGCGAGGAAGGGTTTGTATCGAGCCATTACACCGAGAGCAACGAGAAAATAATTTAATACCCCGATTTTGGAATGTACGAGCCAGTTCCAGATAATTCCGTTAACCACAGGAGGAATCGCCCAGGGTATAAGGATTACGGAGCGTGCAACCGGTCTGCCCTTGAAGTCTTTGTTGAATGCCACGGCGATAGCGATGCCCGCCGTCATTTCTAACGCCACAGATACAATTGTAAAGTAGATTGTTTTCCAAAAGGATAAGATCAGTTCAGGGCGGCTGAAAATCTCAATATAGTTGTTAAGTCCGACAAACTTGACTCCCGGGGTACGTATATCGCTTAGGAAAAAGCTTATTATAAAGG
>JBFMGN010000209.1:0-6026 GCA_040752435.1 Spirochaetota bacterium | reverse complement strand
TCATCGGGCACTGGGCATACTCCAGTATTGCCCAGCACCCTCTTCCTTGCATCTTCAGCAAACTCAACAATCGCTCAATTTAGATATTATGATTATGCCGAAAAATATGGTAAAATGATGCAAACTAGATCGAATAAAATTGTAGATGTTACGTTGTGGTATGTCAAGACTTTTATGGGTTTTTCGGGATGAAGCATTGATCTATCGGTTTTCGAAGCGGGCTGTTCCGAGAGACTTGACATGATACAATGTGGTATAATAGAATAATACCATCGATTTTAAAAAAAATCTGTCGATCCCTGTGATGAGAGACATGTAAATAGATCTTCCGTTCTATGGAGTGAAAGCATGATCCCCAAACCAAATCAATATAAACAGAAATATAGAAAATCCATTTTTCGGTTGATCGGTTTCGGGCTCATCCTGGTTATCATTGGAAGTTGTCAAACCATGAAACAGGTGGGCAAAACTGTGGATCGTACTGTTAAGGGAAAATCGGTCGATACGAAAGGAATCGAGTCTGCACTTGCCAGAGATGCGGAACAAATCACCAAAGAATTGAACGAGCTGAAGCGGGAATTTGAAAAGGTGCTGGCCAAGTTCAAGGGAGACATTAAGAAGCGGTGGGGCAAAGAAGAGATCAAAGTGGCGAAACGCACCGTCTATGTCAAATACACCCAGGATTATCGATGCCGGGCTGTCGTCGATTTCGATCACGGGACCGTGATGGTGGAGTCCCTGGACGAGCAGGATCCCAAGGGGAGCCTGAAATCCGCCATTGTAACGACGCTGCTCACTCCGATCAATCCCCAGGGAGTCGATCTGTTTTCGGACCGGAACATACCACTGTCTGAAGGAAAACAGCCCTACCTGCTTGGTCTGGTTTTAGATGAATCCGGGCGTCCGATCAACGATATGGAACAGGCGGAGCGGTATGCGGCTTCTCTGATTAAAAAGCAAATGAAAATCAGAACCATTCCCACCGAGAACGAAAACAGAACAGCCCATTATGTCAAGATCCTGATGGTTGCAAACTTCGAATCCAAGAAAGCTGAAAAGTACAAAGACTCCGTGATCCGATATGCAGGACAGTATAAAATCAGTCCCAGTTTGGTTTTTGCCGTTATCCGAACCGAGAGTAATTTTAATCCCTATGCCGTCAGTTCGGTACCGGCGTATGGACTGATGCAGCTCGTCCCAAGCAGCGGCGGCCGGGCTGCCTATCGGCGTGCAAAAGGGAGTGATAAGGCTCCGTCTCGGGAATATCTGTTTGTTCCGGAACAGAATATCGAATTGGGAACAGCATATCTGAATGTATTGAATTATAACGAACTGGAGAAGATATCAAATCCGATTTCCAGAGAGTATTGTGTTATATCCGCCTATAACACTGGGCCCGGGAACGTACTTCGAACATTTTCCAGAAATTCGACTGAAGCGTTCAAAGAAATCAACAGTATGGACCCGGAGGCGCTTTATGAACAGCTGATATCCTCTCTGCCGTATCGAGAAACCCGCCGGTACCTGCCGAAGGTTCTTTTATATCGAAAGCAGTTCGCCGCAATTTCTGCTGAAGAGAAATTATAATTCAGATAACCAGGATTCGAAATTCCTATATTGATCGTGTAAAGATATCGCAAGGTTCTTGTAAAATAAAGGATTCAGATTCGATGGAAAAAGAAATCAAACAATTCGCGATAGAGCGTGGGGCGGATCTAGTGGGAATCACTTCTGCAGATCTTCTGGCGGAGGCTCCGATAGGATCCAGGCCCGCAGACTCATTGAAAGACGCAAAAAGTGTGATCGCCCTGGCGAAATGTTTTCCGGCCGGAGCTTTCCTCAGCCGGCCCTCCAATTACGGCAGTCTCATGCTGGCTATCTACAACCGCCTCGATGATATCGCCGTGGATGTCGCAAATATTTTGGAGAAAAATGGCGGCCGGGCGGTTCCGATTCTCGCAGACGGACCTTATGACTACTGGGAACCGGAGAATATGTACGGCCGCGGGAATTTGTCCCACAAACATGCAGCTCAGGCCGCCGGTTTGGGACGGATGGGGAAAAATTCACTGTTGATCACTCCCGATTACGGGAACCGGGTGCTGCTGGTATCGATTATTACGGATGTGAAACTTGAACCAGATCCAGTGATCAAAGATGATTTATGTATCGAAGGGTGCTCTGAATGCATCGAAGCGTGCCCGGCAAAGGCGGTTGCTCCCGGGCACATCAATCAGAAATTGTGCCGCACCAGACTGACGGTCAAACTTCCCCGGGGGCAGGAAGTCTACGGGTGCTGGGAGTGCCGCAGAGCCTGTCCCTTATGAAAATGCGTGGTTACCTCCTGGTCATGATGATCTATTGAGATGGATATTTGATTGATCAGTTGGGCGAGGGATATTGTTAAACAGAGGCGATCGTAATAATCGCCATCGATGCAAGCGGAACATCAGGGCTGTTTGAAGTACTCCAAGGCCATAAATGATAGAATTCCAAAAACCGATTGATGAGGAGTCATCCATATAGCGGGTCGGACAACTAATTTCGCCAACTTTATAGCCGGCATAAATTATTTGTGCCAAGATCTGATTGTCGAAAACAAAGTCGTCTGAATTATTTTTCCAAGGTAAGGATTCCAGGACCTCCTTGCTGAAAGCGCGATATCCAGTATGATATTCCGATAATTTATAGCCCATGATCAGATTCTGAATAAAAGTTAAGATTCGGTTTGCGACATATTTGTACCGGGGCATTCCTCCCCTGAGGGCGCCAACGCCCAAGATTCTGGAACCAAGCACGCAGTCGAATAGTCCCTCTGCAATGAGTGAAGCCAAAGCCGTGATCAATTTGGGAGTATACTGATAATCGGGATGAAGCATGACCACAATGTCGGCGCCCGCCGCTAACGCAGCGGTGTAACATGTTTTTTGGTTTGCCCCATAGCCCTTATTCTTCAGATGGACAAAGGTTTTCAGGTTCAACTTTTGGGCAATCTCAACGGTCCGATCTCTGCTGTCGTCATCAACCAGTATTATTTCATCAACGATATGTTTTGGCACTTCTTGGAAAGTTTTCATCAGGGTATTCTCGGCATTAAACGCCGGCATAACAACTACAGCCCTCTTTCCGTTTATCATCTATATACTCTCTTTTTTTGTTTAAAATATCCTATGTTCATCAATTGTTGACTAAACAAATACAGAGTCAGATAAAATTGTCAAGGCGGCGTGTGATAAATCACATGAAGTCGAGGAAGATCTATCCGTGTTGATTTCTAATCAACTTACTGACAAAAAACGGTAATATCAGCACTGTACAAAAAATTGTAAGGCTGCTGAGCCTGAAATCAGTGGCCGGGCTGATTATGAAATAAGGCAGCCAGTAGAATAGGCCGATGATAAGGATGAGGAGAAATGGCCGATTCTGCTGATTTCCGCTTTGGTTGAACATAAAAAAAAGTGTTTGAAGCAGCGCCAAAAAAAGGTAGATCCACATCTTATAAAGAGGGGAATAGTCATGGAGTAATTTTGCTATCCGGTGGCAAATATCCAGGAACCTTTCATTATGACTCATCAAGTCCTTTGAAAACGGATGGAGATAATGCTCTTGCGGGAATTTTTGGATTTTAAACAAGTAAGGCAGGATGGGGTCTCTGCCGCCCAACATGAACCAGGTAATCCGGCTCCTGACCTTAAGGTAGGCATCGGGATACTCCAAGATTGTTCGGATAAAATCTTTCTTGAAGTCCGTGTTGGGAAAATCTCTTTTAAAGCGGTTTGGGGTAATGTATTGCATCAGATAAATGACATTGTTCGTCTCGGGATTGTAATGTGCTTTCATCTCGTTAATATCAAGATTTTTACTCTGTTTGTTAAAGACGTAAGCCGGAACTACATTCTTGCCGATCTCTATGGACATCCCCCACAGGTCCCAGATGAATACTGCATTTTCAAAATAATGAACTTTCCAGTCTTCTTTTATCCAGTAGTTGGATATAATGCGGTTTGAGGCATAGAAAAACACCGTCATGGCAATAACTGTAACAGTAATAGCCAATGTCCTGAATTGGAACTTTCTGTGAAATAAGATTGTGGCTGCGTAAAATGAATAAGGTATCGCACAGATTAAGCCGTTGTGTCTGACCAATATACCATAGAGAAAACAAAGGAGAGACAGCACGAGAAATATTGTTCTTCGATTTCTTTCAAAAAACAAAAGAAACATCATCGCGTTAGCGATGCCGACAAGTAAAGATACGTCTTTCCAAATTACGCCCGTCAGAAAAAAAAGGGGCGGAAATAAGCCGATACCGGTTATGTAGATTGCCCTGTGGGAGAGTTTTCGAAGAAACAGTCTGCTAAATCCATATATTGAAAGAAAATAGAGCAGGTAATGAAATATGAGCATTCCCTGTGGGCCGAAGGTTAATTTGTTCAAAACGATCCATAAATAGACCATGACCGGTGGGAACCAGTTGCCGATTTGATCTGGCGTGAGGGTCTGCCGCCACTGATCAATAGAATCACCGGACATTGCTCCTGGATAAAATATCGTTATCCCTATAACGGCAAGACATGCTGACAGGGGAATATCGCTATGGTTAATGAATCTCATAAGCAGGGATTTATCTGAAGAGTTAACGTTATCTGATTGCTTTGGATACATCGGAGCTCTTTTATCTATATTAATAATGCTCAATTTAGGCCTTACGAACTCAGTTGTAAAAGTCAGCGGTTGTCCATCTCAGTTTGCAGCCGACGGGTTCTATTGAAAAACCCTTTTGGAGCGGTCATTTTGTGACGCATTTGGGCGGTTACTGGCTATCCTCGGTGGTTGCCGTCGAGGCCAAAGCCCGGGATTGTTCCGGGGTGACAAATTCCAGGATCATCGTCGCTGTCTCTTGGGGCTTCTGCAGCTCTATGTCGTGGATTCCATCTTCAAAAGAAACTAGGCTGACATTAGACAGATGGTTTTTGAAATAGTCGATATTCGTCTCTGTCATCTTGCGGAAAGACGATTTTTCTCCCGATAAATAAAGGACTGGAGCCTTTATTTGCTTGGCTTCCTCGGTAAAATCCTTAGAGATTCTCAGCGCTCTGGAGAGTTTGAGCCAGGTCGTTCGCGAGGCTGCATTAGTGTAATGGGATATAATTTTTCTTATTTCGGCTTTATCTTCGATATCGAGGCTGGACCAGGCATATCCCATAACCTCCTTGACGATGACCTCATCCAACAGTCCCGACCGGATAAGGCCGATGATTACGTCGCCGATGATCGGGGTGTCGAGTCCCTGTTCCATGAATTCATAGGGAGAAGGCTTTGGCATGATCACGGCTCCTTCGATACAAACTACGGAACTGACCCGATCAGGATATCGCGCAGCGATGTTCAGCGCGATCATGCCCCCATAAGAAACCCCTATGAGTGTGCAGTGCGGTATCTTCAGTTCATCCATCATGTTGACGATCATATCGGCCTGTTCAGCTACGGTGTAGCCAAAGTCATCATCAGGAGTTTCAGAGTCGCCGGTGCCGAAATTATCAAGAGCGAGAAGTCTGAAATGTGGGGCCAGAAAAGGAATCATTCGGGAAAATCCCCGGTAGGTTCCGAAGAGACCGGGAATGAGGATTGCAGGAGCCCCTTCTCCGGCTTCAACATAATGGGCATTGTGTTTCTGTGCAGTAGTAAATCTGTCAACTCCAAATTGAGCAGGAGCTTTCAGTGTGCGTAAAGCGAGGCTGTTTTTAGTGACCTGGGCGCAGGAAGTACAGAGAAGGATCAGCAGAAAGATCTGGATTTTGAATGCAAATATCTTAATCATCACAATCAATATAAAAAAATCGATACCGGCAATAAAAGTGAAATGATAAAAAAACGCGACGCTGGTTTTTGATCTCAGATTATGGTTTTGAAGTCAAATAAGTTTTTTCGCATCTGAGCATTTGTTGGATGAAACACAGGATGCGTTGTCCGCGTTTTCATTTTATCGCTGTTATAGAGAATCATTCCCATAACAGGGCTCCCTT
>JBFMGN010000208.1:0-6034 GCA_040752435.1 Spirochaetota bacterium | reverse complement strand
CGGCGCTCCTTTTACGGAAGTAAAAAAATCCTACAAGCAGCTCATGCGGGAATACCACCCTGACCGCCATGCCGCCAGTCCCGAAAACCTTAAAAAAGCAACAGAGATGTCGAAAAGAATAAATTACTCCTTCCAAAGGATAAAAAAATATCTGGAAACGGGTAAGTTCTAAAATCCGATAAACTCTTTTAACCGCTCAATTCATCCCCCAGTTTATACTCGTTGATTTTTCTATGCAATGTTTTTCTGCCGATACCAAGAACTTCCGCCGTCTTACTTTTATTGCCTTTCAGATAAAGCAAGGTGCTGCGGATTATCTCTTTTTCAGCCTCTGAGAGGCTGCTCCCCGGTGAAATTTTTATATAGTCACTGTCCGCCTCAGAATGTATTGAGGGCGGAAGGTCTTCCAGATTCAACACATTGCCCTTTGCCATGACGACCGCGCTTTCGATACAGTTTCTCAGCTCTCTGATATTACCCGGCCAGGAATGGTTGTACAGGGCTGTTCTGGCCTTCGGATCAATTCCCTCGATTGTCTTATTATTCTCCTCGGCGAATTCTTTTATAAAGGCGGACACAAGCAACGGGATATCTTCTTTTCTCTCCCGCAAAGGCGGTACATGGATATTTACAACGTTAAGCCGGTAATACAAATCATCCCTGAAAGTGCCTTTCTGTATTTCCTCTTTAAGATCCTTGTTGGTTGCGGCGATAATTCTTACATCAACCTCCAAGGTTTCCTCCCCCCCTACCCTTTCAAATTTTTTCTCTTGTAAAACTCTTAAGATTTTAATCTGGACGGCAGGATTAACCTCCCCTATTTCATCGAGAAAGATGGTTCCCGTATTGGCAAGCTCAAACCGGCCGCGTTTTCTGGCGATTGCGCCGGTGAAAGCGCCTTTTTCGTGGCCAAACAACTCACTCTCCAAAAGGTTTTCAGACAGGGCGGCGCAGTGGACTTTAATACAAGGTTTCCCCTTCCGGCCGGAGAGGTTATGGATGGCGTCGGCCACCAGTTCTTTTCCCACACCGCTCTCCCCGGTAATCAAAACCGAAGCCTTAGTGGGGGCAACCTGATCAATAATCTCCAGAACTTTTTTCATCTGATCGCTTTTGCCTATTATGTTGGCAAACTTATGTTTCCTGCTTATCTTTTCAATTTCATCCTGAAGGGCCCTATGCTGGAGTACCAGTTCCCTGTTGCTTAAGGCGCGTTTTACTAAAAGTGACAGCCGGTCGAGGTTTACAGGCTTGGTCAGGAAATCGTAGGCGCCGTCCCGCATTGCATTAACTGCAGTTTCGATAGTGCCGTGCCCGGTAAGAATAATAACGGGGACAGTCGGATAGGAGGCGGCGAGCTGTTTTAGTAATTCCTCTCCCGACATATTCGGCATTTTGAGGTCCGTAATGACAAGATCCATTTCCATGTTATTAATTACTTCCATTGCCTCGGTGCCGTTCTCCGCCAGAAAGATATTATACCCATCAAGTCCCAGTGCCTTTCCCAAACCCTCGCGAATATTTTTTTCATCGTCAACAATCAAGAGATTAAAGTTCATTCCTCCTCTCCTCTATAACCAAGAAGATGTTTTTCTGTAACCGGTATGGGGAAACTGATGGAGAAAGTCGAACCCTCTCCAACTTTTGAATTAACGGAAATATCCCCCCTGTGTTCTTTGACGATCTTATAAACTACCGTAAGTCCCAACCCTGAGCCGAAGTCTTTGGTTGTAAAATAAGGTTCAAATATCTTGTCCATTATCTCGTCGGGGATTCCGATACCGGTATCAGTTACATCAAGAATTATAAACGCCCCGTCTATTCTGGTGGAAATAGTTATATTTCCGCCGTCGGGCATAGCCGAAGCGGCATTTTTAATGAGATTCAATATGGCCTGTTTTATATACTTTTCATCTAGCTCTATGAGAGGCAGGTCTTTACATAAATTTTCGATAACATACACCCCGCTTGTTTCAAGTTCAAAATGTACAAAATCCACTATTTCATGAACAATCTTTCCAAGGTCATGAAGTTCCATTTTGGTATCCATGGGGCGTACAGCGAAAAGAAAATCCACTACAATACTGTTAAGCCTGCTTATCTCTTCATTTATGACTTCAAGATGCTGCTCAATATCCTTCGGATTAACCTTTCGCTTGTTTTTCAGAGATTTCTGGATAAGCTGGATATGGATGCTCAATGAACCCAGGGGATTTTTTATCTCATGGGCTACTCCAGCCGCCAGGGTGGTAAGGGAAGCGAGATTTTCGGCCCGCCTTAAGCGGGCCTCTTTCCCCTTTCTTTCCGTAATATCGTTGAGATGTACAAGACTGCCCTGGATTTGCCCGTCGTACACGAGAGGCAGGATGCTTAATGCCAGAATTCGAGGATTTCCGCCGGAATCAACGGTAAACTCCTTATCCAGCACCTTGGCCTGATTCATCAGGCTTTCGTTCAGAAAATCCGCAATAACGGGGTCTTCTACGGCATCCCAGACAGGCTTTTCAAGAATGTCACTCCCCGCAAACTGTAAAAGACGTTCGGCGGGTTTATTGATAAGTATCAGTTTATGATCCTTATCGGTGACGATAATACCCTCCGCCATGGATTCAAGCACCGCTTCCAGGCGCTCATTTTCCGAAGCCATATCGTACAGCAGGGCATGTATCTGGGATTTATCCAGTTTCGGCAATTTATTAAGCGCCCGTTTAATGAATTTCCTCATATTAAATCCTTCCGGTAAAAACATCCTTCATACTGTAATAGAGACTTTCGATAATAAGGGCGGGATTCTGGTTCAGCAAATCAATCTTGGCGGAACAGTTCTGTATCATCCTGTTCCATTTTTCATACTGATCCAGTCCTAAGGTTTCCATATGGGTCAACTTTTCTTTCTTCCACATGTTATGGCTGACTAATTTCAACAATTCTTTCAGGAAAGGGATGGTATACTTTTTATTGTCACCGATAAGAGAAATGATACCCTCGCAATGCTTTGAGGCGTTGGGATCCGATTTCCTGTTCAGAATACCTTCCCAAAAGGTCTTCGCCGCTTTATGGAGAAGACCTGTATTGATATCATCCCAGGCAAGAAAGTAATCGCTTAAGGTTTCATATTCACCCGAATCCTCTCTGAATATTTTCGTAAGCACTTCATAGGAATCATCCCTTAACCTCTCACCGAAATGGTAAGGCCTAAGCCGTGAAAGAACCGTCGGTATTATCATGCCCCGCCGGGAGGTTATCAGAATAAAATAGACACCTCTGGGAGGCTCTTCAAGTATTTTTAAAAGTGCATTCCGGCTTCCGTCGAGCATTCGATCGGCATTCTCAATTATCACTACCCGGTTTTCAGACGAGAGGGATGTATGGGCCCAAAAGGTAGTTTTTCGAATCTGGCTGATGGGTATATTATCGGCGTCAACCGCTCCTATTATTTTTTTGCAGCTCTCGGAAATTTTACCGAGTATCTTTTCAAGTTCATCATCTCCCGGTAAATCCCGGCCCGGAAGGACCGCCTCAAGATTATCCATGGTATTCTGAACGTGCGGCTGAATACCTTTCAGTTTTGGCTCATTACCCTCCCAAAGAATTGGATCAAACCTTCGCAGCAATTTTCGCACCGCTCTGGTAAAAAGATACTGGGCAAAAAGTTTTTTCTGCCTTCTAAGGACATCTGAACAGGCGGCAATTTCCTGCTGGAAGTACCTGGAACCAAGGAGCAGAGTAGCGGGATGGATAAGAAGTCTCTGCATTTTACAGGCTTTACACTCACAGTTCCACTCCGCAGAATACTTTTCACACGTAAGCGCCCTGGCGGCCTCCAAGGCGGTAGTCAGTTTACCTGTATACGGCTCCCCATAGTAGAGCATGGAAGCAGGCAAAATTCCTTTTTGTATTTCTTCTTGAAGGCGTAAAACCGTATTTACATGTCCGATAATATTTTCAAACACTTGTTCTTCTATTTCCTTTTTTTAAAATAATTCCCGCCCAACACTTTTGCGCCGTAAGGTAGAACACTTAAAATAATTCTGGAAAAAAAACTTTGATTCAAAATTGTACCGGCGTCGAAAAAAGGTTGTATCTCCACTATCAATATAATTACAGTAATTACTAGAAACCCTTCGATCAGTCCCAGGAATAATCCCAGGGCCTGATCCAGGCTGCCGAGGTTTAAATGTTCAATAAAACCGCTAATGGCTTTTTCGAAAATCTTTACTATCAGATAGATAATGAGGAAAATTGCAAGGAAAGCAATAATCTGATTCCAATTCGATAATTTGAAATAACGTTCTACTATTCTTCCCCCGCTTCCGGAGAAGAGAACGGCTCCTCCTATCCCGAGTATTACGGCGGCCATAGACATAATCTCGGTCACAAAACCCCGGACGGCACACCGTATTGCAGCGATTACCAGTATTGCTCCAAAGAAAATATCAATTGGTGGTATCTTCATCTTCTTTTCGCTTTTGTAAATATTATTTCTGTTATTTTTTCGGCAGCATCCGTATTACCGATTGTCCGCGCCTGCTCACCCATGCGCTTAAGCCGTCTTCCATCGTGTAACAGGCCGACAATTTCCTTCAATAAGTTTTCTCCATTTACATCTCCGGTCATGACTACCGCTGCACCTCTTCTTAAGAATACCCCGGCGTTCTTAAGCTGGTCGCCTCGGCTGCCGCCTGACAAAGGGATAAGTATGGAAGGTTTGCCAAGAACACTCATCTCCCACAGGCTGTTGGCACCGGCCCGGCTCACAATGAGATCCGCGGCTGCGATAAAATGGGGAAGTTCCTCCTGGATAAAGGCAAAAGTGATATAACGATTATCCGTTGACTTAATAAAGCCGGCTTCCCCCATTTGATGAAGCGTATAACAATGCTTTACAAGTTCGCCTATAATTTGCCCGATAAGGCTGTTAATTTGGGATGCGCCCTGGCTTCCGCCCAGGACAAGGAGCAGCGGTAAACCCGGAGGAATCCCTAAGATTTTCCTTCCCTTTTCACTATCCCCGCCCAGTATTTCAGCTCGCACAGGGTTGCCGGTGACGCTGATCCTGGATAACCTGCCTGGTGGCATATATTTTTTTGTCTCTTCATATGATACAAGGATTAAATCGGCGAATAGGCTGTTTATCCGCGTTGCAAGACCTGGATCAAGATCAGATTCGTGTGTAATTACTGGGATTCCAAGTAATTTAGCCGCCCACACCGGGGGTACGCTTACATATCCGCCCTTTGAAAAAACCAGCACCGGCTTTAATTTAATAAGCACCGCTAGAGCGGCAAAAAAACCGAAAGTTACTTTGATAATATCTAAGATGTTTTTTAAAGAAAAATACCTTCGTAGTTTGCCGGAAGGAATGGAGATAAATGGGATTCCCGCATCTTCTATGAACTTTCGCTCTATGCCCGATGCAGAACCAATCCAGGTTATATCCCCATGCCATTTGCCTTTCAGATACTCTATGACAGCCAGCCCCGGAAATACATGCCCGCCTGTACCGCCGCCGGTAAAAACGATAACTTCTTTCATTCAACCCCTTGAAATACGACCGATAAAACCATTATTTTTAAATTCTACCATGAGAAAAAACCTTTATGCAATCTTGTTGAAAATAACCTTTCTTTTAAGCCTGACGCCGCCAACTCTGCTGGCAGATGAGAGTACTACACTTTTACGCACGGTCCTGCCGAACCTTGCCCCCGAACAGCTCTCCATCCTTATTAAGGAAAAAGAGCTGACCCGCTTCTATTTCGAGGGGGGAAAACCACTCTACATGCCTGAAGGGGGGTATCGGGCACCTTTCTCCCTGGCGATGGGGAACCTGAATGTCACAATCGGTGTGGAATCCCTCTATATGCTGGATATGAAAGGCGCTGTAATTTCCGCGGATAACCCCGACGATATGCTTAAGTTGTATAATCTACTCAGAAGCATAAGCACTTTACAGGGGATAGAATATTACTCCGCTTCCCGGAAACGAAACCGAACTCTGTTTGAAGAATCGTACGTGGTCGACAGCTTCCGCACA
>JBFMGN010000207.1:0-6052 GCA_040752435.1 Spirochaetota bacterium | reverse complement strand
CAGTCTGCCCGTTCGGCCAAGGTAGTGTACGATCTATTTGTGCATGTTTAACACTATAAATGGAGATTAGTTGGAACAAGGAAATATGAATTTTCAGAATATTCCGTATACTATGATAATCCTTGGTACGGCCGTTGTAATGTTAATATATGCTTTCTACATCTGGCTAAACGAGAGAATTCCTCATCCGCCTTCCAGCGCCTTGCTTCTGTTATCAGGGGCGGGATGGCTTATCACCATGATTTTTGAATATGGAACGGTTACTTTTCAGTCAAAACTCTTCTGGTCAAAACTCCAATATATTGGGCTGGAAGCCATCCCCGTGGCGTGGCTGGTGTTTTGCCTGCAATATACCGGCCGCAATGAATTTATAAAGCCGTTGCACATTACTTTATTAAGTATAATTCCATGTGTCTTCATTCTGCTTGTTTTCACCAATGAGTTTCATGGTTTTATATGGAGCAGAGTTTCAGCGGCCGGTCGTCCTTTCCTGGAGAAGGACCCCAGTGTCGGATTCTGGGTGCTGGTTGGCTATGCCTACCTGTTAATTATTATCGGTGTATATTTGCTTGTTGTTATGATGCTGCGGTCCCGCAAGTTTTATGGGCGGCAGGCAGCCGCCTTGATATGTGCGGCCATATTTCCATGGCTGGCAAGTGCAATTGATTTAACCGGTATCAAAATTGTACACGATATCGAATTAACTCCAATAGCATTTTCCGTAACCAGCTTGATAGTGGTTTACGGTTTTGCGCGTCTGCGGTTTCGGGATACAGTGCCTTTGGCTTATCAGACGACAATTGAATCTATGAACGATAGTGTAATCCTTCTGGATCAAGAAAATAGACTTATTTATATGAATCCCGCGGCCTCTCAATTTTTTCCTGAAACGGGCACTCATAAATCGAGCGCGCATTTAGATGCCCTCTGGCCTGATCTATTTTTAGTTATTGAGCGTTTTTCGGGAAAGACCTTCAAACGGTGCGAAGCGGAGTTAAGCGGACGTGTATACGATATTCAGCTATCTCCAATCTTCGATTGGCGGAACAATCTTGTAAGTCGGATAGTTGTTCTGCGGGATATAACTCAACTCCGACAAGCAGAAGAAAATATGAGAAAAATGAAGGAAGAACTGGAAATCAGGGTAGCGGCGCGCACCGAAGAACTGATTCAGGCGAATAGAGCGCTGCAGGCTGAAATAGCAGAACGAAAACAGGCAGAAGAGATAATCAAGGCTTCATTAAAAGAGAAAGAAATACTTCTCAAAGAAATTCACCACCGGGTTAAAAATAATTTACAGGTAATTTCCAGCCTCCTCAAACTCCAACTCAAGTATGTGCGTGACAGGCAGTCTTATGGAATGTTGAAAGATACACAAACTCGGATAAAATCCATGGGGATTATTCATGAAATCTTGTATAAATCCGGCGATCTATCGCGTATTAATATCGCCAACTACATCCGACCGCTGATCAAGTATCTGTTCAGCACCTATGGAATAGATACGAACTCGGTCGAGCTCTCCATAAACACAGAAGAAGTATTGCTCGATATAGATACGGTAATTCTCTGTTGCCTGATAATTAACGAGCTTGTCTCGAACTCTCTGAAACATGCATTTCCAAGAGGGAGAAAAGGCAGGCTTTGGGTCGAATTCCATGTAAGCAATGGAAAGTTCGCCCTTACAGTTCGGGATGACGGCATCGGCTTACCAGGAGACCTCGATTTGCAGTCGACGGAAACTTTCGGCTTGAGGATCGTCACTATTTTAACCAGGCAGCTTGGGGGAAGTATCGAAATCGATAGGAACAAAGGCACGCTGTTTTCCGTTACATTTTCCCATACCCAAGAAAACCTTAGAACTGTTGGCGGATGAATGTAACGCCGCGATGTGTACTGGAAATGTATTGGAAGGCAGCCGGGAGCGATAAGGTAGATTGTTTTTTCCACCTCGAATGGGTACATTATATTGGAGAAGGAAACCTGCGCTTTAGCGAAGATCAATAGCATAGTCCATTATCCAACCCCTTACAAAAGGGCTTTTGGTTGGAATGAAAGAGGAGAATATGGCAAGAGCAAAAATTATGGTGGTGGAAGATGAGGGGCTTGTGGCGGAGGAAATAAAGGAAGATCTGGAGAACCTTGGATATACTGTTCCAACGGTTGCCTTTTCAGGCGACGATGCCGTCAAAAAGGTGCTTGAAAATGAGATAGATCTGGTTTTGATGGATATACGACTCAAAGGTCAGATGGACGGTATTGACGCGGCAGAGCAAATTCGCAATATGCTGGATATCCCGATAATTTATCTGACCGCATATTCGGATGATGCTACTCTTAACAGGGCAAAGATAACGGATGCCTTCGGCTATATTCTGAAGCCGGTGGAGGAACGTTACCTTTACGCGGCAGTTGAAATGGCCCTGAATAAATCCAGGCAGGAAAGGAAATTAAAGGGGAGTAAGGAATGGCTTTCCGCCATCATCCGGTGTATGGCCGAGGGTGTTATGGTTGTTGATCTGAAAGGGCGGGTAAGATACATAAATCCCGCCGCTTCTGTTCTTACAAAATGGAGGCAGGACGAAGTTTTTAACCGTAGATTAGACGATATTTTTAAGATTTTGGATGAAAAGAGCCGGATGCCGGTGAGAGTTCCGGTTACGCAGCCCATTCTTGAGGGTAAGGTTGTAAGACGGGAAAATTTTCTTCTTATTACAAAAGAAGGGAAGGAAAGGCCGGTGGATGCGACGATTGCGCCTTTCAGAAACGAACGGGGGAATACCGTCGGCCTTATTTTGGTTTTTCAGGATAGAACTGAACGAAAAAAAGTCCAGGAGCAAGTACAGCGGGAGCTTGATGCAACTTCACAGATGCAGCGCAGTCTTCTTCCCAAGAAAAATGTGTCGATTGCAGGTATTAAAAATAATTGGCTTTTCTATCCCAGTAATTTCGGGGCAGGCGACATTTTTAATTTCTTCTCCTTCGATAAGCATCACCTTGGTTTTTATTTACTTGATGTAAAAGGGCACGGTTTTACAGCGGCCCTGTTATCAATGACCCTGCACAGATTTCTCTCCCCGGATGCTGAACAGGGAGGAATCTTAACACGGCCTTTATCCGAGGAAACCTCATTTGAAATTATTTCCCCGGCAGAGGTAATTAAAAGCCTTAATAAACGTTTCTATTTTGAAAATAACGATAATCCTTTTTTTACTATTGTCTATGGGATAATAGAGACTAATACTGGAAACTTAAAATTGGTAAGAGCCGGCCATACATACCCGATTTTTCAAAAAGAAAATGATGATACATATCAAATAAAAACTGAAGGATACGCAGTCGGGATCTTTAAAAATATATCTTTAGAGGAGTATGAATGCACTATTGAAAAGGGGGCCAGGTTGTTTATATATTCCGACGGGCTGACTGAATGTGCAAATGAAACTAAAGAGAGGTTTTCTACCGAACGACTTATTAATTTTTTAAAAGAAAATGCCGAAACTCCCATGGACGAATTGATAAAAGGTCTGGAGAAGGAAATAGTTCGGTGGAGGGGAGGGAATCAATTCGATGATGATATTTCAGTCCTCACTTTAGAGCGAGAATAGAATCTTCCTCCAGGCGAAGTCCCCTACGGGGACGAGACCCCCTTCGAGGGCTGGGAGCCAGGGCAGGCATATCAGGTAGTCCCTTTCCCAATTTCCTAAAGTATTTTTACTAGTCGCGTAATGCGCCGGCAGTCAGTCCTGCGATCAGTTGTTCTGAGAATAAAAGAAAGATAGCAATTACCGGGATTAAAGCCACGGTAACCGCTGCAAAAACAAGATGCCAGTTTGCCAGAAAATTATTCATATACCAGTATATTGCCAGTGTTAAGGTTCGAACGCTTTTCTTTGTTAAAAAAACCAGCGGCAGGTAAAAATCATTCCATATAATAACAAAGTTTAAAATTCCTACTGTTGCAAGGACGGGTTTAGAAAGGGGGATCATAATCTGGGCATATATTCTGAAATCATTGGCACCATCGATAACCGCCGATTCATACAGAGCCCTTGGCAGGGTTCTAAAGAATTTGGAAAAGATAAAAACCGGAAGCGACATATTGGCGGTATAGATCAGCATCATACCCAGAAAGTTATTGGCCAGGCCAAGCCATCGGATTATGATAAAGATTGGCAGAATTCCCAGTTGTATCGGAAACATCATACCTAAAAGAAAAAAAATCTGAAGAAATGTCTTTCCTTTGAAGTTATAACGGGAGAGACCATAGGCGGTCATAGAGGCAACAAACAATAGGGAAACAAGTGAAAGAGCGGTAAGTAAAATACTATTAAAAAAATACCGGACGAAATTGTCTTTAAAAAGCACGGTATAATAATTTTCAAGGGTAAAAACTTTCGGGATACCGATAATATTTTTAATCAATTCCTCTCTGGACTTGAAAGATGAAAGAACTACAGTTGGGATAAGAAACAAGGCGATAAGACAGTACATAGTTACAAGAACCGACATAAGGATAGTGAAATAGCTGTTTTTCCCCTTAAGTTTTTCGTAATAGCTTCGGCTCATTGGGTTGTTATCCTACCTGTAAAATTCCAGTTTCAATAAAAACTTATTTTGAAAAATAGCGATAACAAGAATAATAAAAAAAAGCACTACACTGATTGTGGCACCGAAACCCATAGACGTTTCTCCGTAATATGCACCTCCAAATGCGAAACGATAAAAAAAGAGGTTCATGAAGTCTATAGAGTTGTTTACGCCTCCGTTGGGTCCACCAATGATAAATGGAATATCGAATTGGGTCAGCCCCCAGATGGTTCCGAGGATTATATTGTTGGTCAAGGATGGTACGAGAAAGGGGAGCATGATGCATCGGAAACGCGTAATACGGCCGGCACCGTCAATGATACTCGCCTCGATGATATCGTTCGGAATCCCTTTTAAATTTGCCAGAAAGATCAGCATTCCTCCGGCAATCCCCTGCCAGGTAATGACGATTATAAGAAGACTAAAGGCGCGGGAAGGATCACCAAACCAGGCACTTTCAAGCTGCATCAAATTAAGCCCTCGGAAAAGGTTATTAAGAATTCCTATATTCGGATCAAAGACGAGTAGTGTAAAAAATCCGATAATTGCGGTGGAGACAACATAGGGAAGAAAAATAATAAGTTGGAAAAATCTGTACCCTTTGATTTTGATGTCTAAAAGATATGCGAGTAATAATTGCAACGGAAGAATAATGAATAGTACCGCTCCCACGAACTTGAAATTATTTCCCAGGGCATTCCAGAATATTGCCGATAAGCGGGGATCGAAAAAAAGGTTAATATAATTCTTTAATCCAATGAAGGTTTTGGCACCGATTCCCGACCATTCGAAGAAGCTATAATAAACCGCTGTTATAAGCGGCACAATCATTAGGGTTGTATAGATAATGAACCCAGGCAGTATGAAGCCGACATAAGGACGTTTCTTTAAAAAGAGCATGAATAAACCTTTCTGGTGCCAGTGGGGCTTCACATCACTGGATAATCCTAAGGATTATCCAGTGTAATTTTAAAGTTATTTGAGTAGTTTGTCGAGCATCTCAACGAACTGCAGCGACGTGTACATACCAGACAATAACTTAATATTGTCCTGCTCCCATACCTGAGTTGGAGGAGTCGCCCCAGGTTTGGCAAAATCTCCGAGAATGGTATAAAAGCTGTTGACTTGCATGTCGGCCTTTACTATTTCACTTACCAGTTGATCTTTCGATTGTATATCAGACAGTCCCGGAACATCGTTCAGTTTTTCTACCCAAATTCTTTGAGATTCGAGGGAAGCCAGATATCGGGCGAGTTTCAAGGCTTCCTCCGGATGTTTTGTTTTTGAATATATACAATAACCGGTACTGTACGTGACAACCATCGGTCTCCGGCCGTCCTTAGTAGGCAGTTGAAAAGCGCCCACCCGCATATTCGGATTATTTTTCTTTAGGGTATCGGCATTCCAGGAGCCTGTTATCGTCATCGCGGCATCGCCTTTTGAAAAAGCGAGGAGCTGGCCG
>JBFMGN010000206.1:0-6053 GCA_040752435.1 Spirochaetota bacterium | reverse complement strand
CTGAGGTTTCCAGAAGCTCAATTGCCATGCCGGCATGGACAAGTACAAAATCACCGACACGGGCTTCCGGCACCAGGTTAAGACCGACAGTAAAGGTGCCCGCGTGTACTCGTACCGTTCCGGTACTGCGGTCAGAGGATATTTTAATCAACTCAAGGGGTATCGCCAGACACATGGCCCATCTCCTAAATATAGGAAGCTTTGCATTATTTCACCACTATAACCGGTATTTAAAGACCGAAGCAAGAGATAATCGAGGTGACTGCCCATTATGCTGCAATGGGAGAGCAATCACCCCGCCTCTATTCTAAAAGAATTTGATTCTGCTTATTTTAACTTGATTTTTAAGGTCGAAAGAAGAGTATTTATATCCAACGGTTTCTGGAATACCCCTGTCAGGCCGAGTTCCGAGAAGTCAATATTAGAGGCCAGTGAATCGCCTACGGAGGAGAGCATGTATATCGGCGCTTTGTTATTCAGGATTTGCAGTTCTTTAACAAAAGCGCGGCCTGCATCAACGGATTCCATCATCAAATCTACTATGACGAAATCCGGATTGCTGGCAGTATACTTTTTGAGCCCCTCTTCAGCGGAGAAAGCCTCGACCATAATGTAGTTGTTGGACTCCAGTATTACACGCAAAGAATCAATAACATCTTTATCGTCATCGATACAAAGAATCACATATTTACCATTTTTCATTTTTCTCTCCCCTTAAAAAAGGTATTGATTATTTTTAAGTTTTTAACGACTGCACGGCTTAATAGAATCTTTTGACAGCAGGGAAACCAGAAACAGATAAGCCTTCTCCATGTTCTCCCCTGCCTTTTCCGTTAACTCTTCATTAAACATTGAGAAGGAATAACCTCGTATTCCAAGCATATATGCTTCGACTTCGGAATTGAAAAGCTCTTTTGCCAGTCCGACAACTGCTTCCGGTGTAATCGAGTGGCTGCTGAAGCTATCCTTAAATTGGGGCGTTATTTTAGAAAAGGTGAAAGGTTCCTCTCCGTCAACGGATGCATCCATGAATATAACAGTATCGTGCTCGGCCACAGCCGCGGCTTCTTCAACCGTCAGTTGATAATCGATATCCACTGTTACTCCCTCTATTTTATAGGATTCTAATTTTTCAGCGATTTTCGGCCCCAGGCCGTCGTCTTCCCGCGCCGGATTTCCAAACCCGATTACGAGAATTTTTTTACCGGCAGTGTCTATCAATCCTTAACTTTCCTATCAATTAAATTTTCATCCTTATCGTACAATTCCACGATCAAAGGCATCTGCCCCGTGGCATGGGTTGCGCAGGAGAGACACGGATCATATGCGCGGATTGCGACTTCGATATGGTTCAGAAGCCCCTCGGTTATCTTGTTCCCTGAGAGGTTATCATTGGCAACTTTCTGAACCGCGCGGTTCATCGGTTCGTTGTTGTTTGTCGTTGAAACGATAAGGTTGGCCATTACAATCTGGTCGTTTTTATCCACCCTGTAATGATGGAAAAGGGTTCCCCGGGGAGCTTCCACAAGCCCGACCCCCTCATCCCGGCGTTTCCCGGTTACAACCAGATCCTTTCCCTGGAGATCAGGATCGTGGAGAAGTTCTTTTATCTTTTCAATTGCATGCAGGGTCTCGATCATACGTGCCCAGTGGTACGCCATTGTAATATTATTCGGTTTACCGCTTGTTACGGCCATAAACTCTTTGCGGGCCGCTTCGGCTTCCGGTGTATCGATAAAATCGCAGGTATTGAGCCTGGCCAGAGGACCAACTCTATACCAGCCCTCCTCCGGACCCAGACTCTTAATAAAGGGGAATTTCATGTACGACCAGGAGCGGACTTCCTCTCCAATATAATCGTAGTACTTCCGGTAATCGATATCGTTTAGTATCTTCTTACCCTGGGCATCAATTGCACGCAGTTTCCCGTGGTAAATATCCAATGCACCGTCCTCCCGTACCAGGGAGAGATGATTTGAATCGAAGGAACCGAAGGGTTTAAGCATTGCTAGATTTTCGACCGTATAATCCCTGGCGATTTTTAAGGCGCCCTGAGCCCACTCTACCATCTGGTCAATATCTTTCAGGAAGAAATCTCTTTCCGTTATCGACAGGTTTTTGTTGACCCCCCCGGGAATTGCCCCGGTGCCGTGGATTTTTTTCCCAGCCGTTGCCTTTATTATCTCCTGCCCGTATTTACGCATCATAACGCCCTGTACGGCCAGCTCGGGAAATTTTTTTGCTACACCGATAATGTTCCGTACTGCCGGATTCGCATCAAAACCGAAGAGCAGGTCAGGCGAAACAAGGTGGAAAAAATGCAAGGTGTGTGACTGGAAAAACTGGCCGTAGTGCATAAGCCGCCGGATTTTCTCAGCCGTCGGAGTCAGTCTCTCGGCGCCTGCGATAATATCCATAGCCTTGGCTGACGCCAGGTGATGGCTTACAGGGCATATACCACAGAGTCTTTGAACGAGAACAGGCGCTTCCCAGTAGGGGCGTCCCTGGATAAACCGCTCAAAGCCGCGAAACTCCACTATATGAAACCGGGCCTGGTGCACTTTGTTGCTTTCATCGATTAAAAGGGAAACCTTTCCGTGGCCTTCCACCCGGGTTACCGGTTCTATTGCCACTCTTTTCAGATTATTCGTTACTCCTGACATATGCAAACTCCTTGAGATCAATCGTATTTAATTAATTCATAGGGCAAATTGATCGGTTTATTATTCAAGAGGGCCACTAGAATTTCCCAAAGAGCATCCGCCGATGGCGGGCATCCAGGGATATGGTAATCGATCCTGACTACCTCATGACATGCATACACCCTGTTTAATAACAGGGGAACTTCATCGTCGTTCGGTATAATCTTGCCGGGATTGTAAACCGTAAGCCCATTCAGATATGCCTCATCGAGACATTCCTTTAATGGCACAGTATTTCGCATAGCCGGCAGTCCGCCCATTGTAGCACAATCGCCGACGGAGATGAGAACATCGCAGTGCGTCCGAAAATCCTTAAGAACACGGACATTCTCTTCGTTCGCGCATGAACCTTCAACCAGGCCGAGGAGACAGCCGCCGGTAAATTCTTTTATATCATCAACGGGGGATTTGTCGAAATCGACAAGTTCGATAAGTTTAAGAATCCTGTCGTCTATATCTAGCAGAGACATATGGCAGCCAAAACAACCCGCCAGGGATGTAGTTGCAACTTTCGGTTTTTCCATTATTCCGCTCCTTGTTTTTCAATTTCAAAACCGATCGGGTTATGATCGTACAACCGCTGTCCAATCGGTATTCTGTAACCCACCCGTTTTTTTAAGATGGCGCCGACGGGGCACACCTCAACCGCCTTGTCGGAGGTTTTTAATCCGGTAGCCGCCAGGTTGGCCGAGGTGTTTACCGCGACCTTTTTTTCCAGGCTGCGGCCGACAAAACCGAATACGTGCTTGCCGTCCACATCCCGGGATGCGCGTACGCACCGGCCACAGAGAATACAGCGGTTGCGGTCGATAAACACATCCGGGTGGGATGCGTCAACTTCGCGCCTGGGAAAGAAATAGGGCATGGTCGGGGCGAAGATACCGAACCTGTATGCCATTGCCTGGAGTTCGCAGTTGCCGCTCTTTTCGCAGAACATGCAGTAATGGTTGCCTTCAATGAAAAGCATCTCAATTATTTTTTTGCGGAGGTTCATTATCTTTTCCGAGTTGCTTTCAACAATTACACCTGGAGCAACGGGTTGAGTACATGCCGCCTGGGGACGGCCGTTGACAAGAACCGTACAAACACGGCAGCTTCCAAAAGGAACGAGGCCTTTATACGAGCAGAGCCTGGGAATATAGATTCCGGCTTCTTCGGCCGCCTCCAGTATCATTTGCCCTTTTTTTGCGTTTATTTCAATACCGTCAATTACAAAACTAATTGTATTACTCATAGTCTATCCTTTCTTATTTAAAGTGAACGGATTGCCGGCCGGCGATTTTCTGTGATTCTTCCAATACAGCCGTGATATCAAAGTCGGGCTTAAGGCCTTCTTTTGCTTCTTTTACGAGGGAAGTATAGACAGGCCGGAATTTATTTAGGGTGGTAAGAATCGGGTTGGGGGATGTTTGTCCCAAACCGCAGCGGCTTGCCAATTTCACCGACTCACCGATTTCCCTAAGGGTCTCGATATCAGCCGGTTCGCCTTTCCCTTCCATAATTTTTTTTAAGTACTTCTTTAGAACGACATTCCCAACCCTGCAGGGGGTACAGTAACCGCAGCTCTCTTCGATAAAGAAGTCCATGAAATAATTAACGATTTCGAGGATATTCCGCTGGGGGCCGAAAATCATTATAGAACCTCCGGTAGCAAGGTCGTCGTAACAGATTGTTCTTCCGAAATCTTCCCTGCCGATCATCTGGCCGGAAGGACCGCCGATTTGAAGGGCTACGGCATCTTCGGCCCCAACATCTTTAATAAGCTGGTTTATGGCAATTCCGAAAGGATATTCGTAAACTCCGGGCCGTTGGCAGTCGCCGGCAATACTTAGCACCTTGGTTCCGGTGGAACCCTTGGAACCAAGTTCAGCGAACCATCCGGCGCCCATATCCAAAATCCGTAATACCGCGCAGCATGTTTCCACGTTATTTACAACAGAGGGATAACCGAGATAGCCTTTTTGGGCGGGGAAGGGCGGACGGTTTTTAGGGTCACCTCTTAAACCTTCGCAGGAACTTATAAGAGCAGTTTCTTCACCGCATATATAGGCACCGGCGCCGAGTTGTATCCGTATGTCGAAGTTGACGCCTTTTTTACCGAAAATGTCTTTTCCGAGCCATCCCTGCGCCTGTCTCTCTTGAAGAACGCTGGAGAGGTAATTATACAGATATGCGTATTCTCCGCGCAGATAGAGGATGCCGTTTTCTGCTCCGACGGCATACCCTGCTACCGTCATACCCTCGAAAACACGGTCGGCAAGCTCAGTTAAAAGCACCCTGTCCTTGAATGTGCCGGGTTCGCCCTCGTCTGCGTTGCAGAGTATATACTTTTTCTCACCTTCAGCCGCCCTGGAAAATTCCCACTTTAAACCGGTGGGGAACCCTGCGCCGCCTCTTCCTCGTAAGCGGGCGGTCTTTATTTCGTTGATCACTTCCACCGGGCTCATTGCCAGGGCTTTTTCTATGCCTGCGTTACGCGTATAATCGGTGAAAACGAAAATACCCTGGTCTTTCCTGCGGATATTATTCTGCACCATGGACTTAACAAGTGCATGAGCATTGTTACCTTCTCCAAGACGGTGAACCAGTTTTTTGGGATTACCGGTAGCCTTCAGGGTTTGGACGATTTCTTTCACTTTATCCGTTGACAGGTACGTTATGACTTCCTCGTTGACCAGGGCGGCGGGAGCCTGATCGCACATTCCGATACAAGGAGTGAATTCCAGGGAGATCTTCCCATCCGGGGTCGTTTCGCCGAAATTAATCCCCAGCTCTTTTCGGAATGCTTCTGCAACAACATCAAAGCCGTTCATCCGATCGATAATATCATCGCAAAGTCTAATGACGATTTTGCCCTTTGGTGTTTTTGAGAGGAAAGCATAAAAGGAAACCGTGCCGGCTACCACAACCCGGGGTACGGAGACCTGTTTAGCGATAAGATCGATGGCGTCATCACAGACGCAACTGTATTTCTCCTGTACATTCCGCACAATATCCATCAAACGCGTTCTGTCATTGCCAAAGGTGGAACAGATGTTCTTTACTGTACTGGTTAAATTTTCACTCATTCGGCACCTCATTTCTTCTTTTAAAGATGTGTTAAACCGCTTTTAATTGATACTTTTTTCACGAATACCAAGTACGAAAGAGCTTGCATTCGTTAAAAATATCACAATTTGCATTATACACTTCTAGGTGAAAAAAGCAAGACACAGGATAATTATAATAAAGATAGAGTTTTACTGTACAAGGAAATTATTATAAAAAATTGTACATTATTACTAAAAAATTATCCTGCCTTTGTTTTATATAAATTAAAAATCGTTATGACTCCCGGGAGGGCGGAAAAAC
>JBFMGN010000205.1:0-6060 GCA_040752435.1 Spirochaetota bacterium | reverse complement strand
ATTATCCAGGATGGTGTGGTCCTGGAAGGGCAATGTACCATCAGCCATTCTGAAATTGAAAATACAAAAACGTATATAGAAACGCTGTATGACAGGAAGACGTAAGAGGAAAGCTGATGCACCCAATGGTAGTGAAGAAAGTAGGGCGAAAAAAAAAGCAAAGTGGGTAAAAATCGTCATCCTTGAGATTAAAGATTGATCCGAAAAAGGCTTGAAAAATTACTTCGTACTATAGTAATAAGATCAGCAATATGAATACCCCTTTGCTGCGCAAGAAACTCATAGGTATAACCGATATACCCTGGATGGTTAACCATACCGCGTACCGGCTGTGGGCTTAAAAACGGTGCGTCTGTTTCGAGGAAAAGATAATCGAGAGGTATCTTTTGGGCTGTCTCACGAATCTTTACCGCGTTCTTATAGGTGATTGATCCAGAGAAAGAAATCGTAAAGCCGAGTTTTATAAAAGCTTTGGCTGCCTCGTAATCCGAGGAGAAACAATGAATCACTCCCCGACCTTTGACCTTAATATCCCTTAGTATATGAAAGATTTCCCTGTCGGCATTACGGTTGTGTACCACTATCGGCAGGTTATACTGGTTTGCAAGTTCTATCTGTGTTATAAAAAGCTTCTTCTGGGTTTCCGGGTCGGCGTAATTCCAGTGCCGGTCAAGGCCAATCTCTCCAACAGCAATAACCGATGGATCCCGGATTTGGGTTTCCAGGGTTTGGAGTTTTATTGCATCTGTTTTGCCGGACTCCGCCGGTGAAAGCCCGGCAGTCAGAAAAAGTTCGGGATATTTATAGCAAATTTCAAGCCGTTCCTGAAACCGTTCTGCTTTGACGGCGACATCCAAAGCCGCTGTAAGCCCATTTTGAAAACAGTAAGACAGGATCTGATCCGGATCGAGCCCCTTTTTTTTCATTTCCAGCATATGGAAATGGGTGTCCACAATCCCGCTAAACAGTGATATTTTATCCACTGCCAATAGATCCTTTGACCGGTTCAAAAGTAGAACTTTTTTTGATTTTTCAAAATAAACCAGTATTGACCAACAAGATTTTCACATATAGTATAAAATCATTCAAGTGGAATCTAAAAAATTGTAAAGCCGGAGTGGTGGAATTGGCAGACACAGGGGACTTAAAATCCCCCGGCTTGTAAAAGGCTGTACCGGTTCAAGTCCGGTCTCCGGCAGTCTGCCTTCCGGGGAAGGCCAACTTGTCAAGCCGGTCGGTCTTCGACCGATCCGGTCTCCGGCAGTCTGTTCGCAGGGTGCGAACCATAGTTTCAAGCCGGCTTCACTTCGTTTAAGAGAAAAACACGATGGATTTTGAAGTAGATGCGCACTGTCATTCAATTGCCTCTGGTCACTCATACAGCACGATAATGGAAATTGCCAGAGCAGCCTCGGAAAAAGGGCTGAAAATGATAGGCATCACTGATCACGGGCCTGCCATGCCCGGTGGTCCTCCAGAGAATTATTTCCCCAACCTGAAAGTAGTACCAGAAGAACTGTTTGGAGTCGAAATACTTCGCGGTGTCGAAGGGAATATCATTGATTCCAGGGGTAATTTGGATTTGCCGATAAAAATACTGGAAACGTTGGATCTCATCCTGGCTGGTCTGCACGAAGTATGCCTGCAACCGGGAACCTGCAAGGATAATACACTCGCCATGATAAAAGCGATAGAGAATCCGTTTATTGATATTATCGTTCATCCGGGAAACCCGGTTTTCCCTATTGATGTCGAAGTCATTCTTGAGGCTGCAAAAACGAACAATACCTTGATTGAAATAAACAACAGTTCCCTCGGGGTAAGCAGGCTGGGAAGCGAGGAGAACTGTATGAGGATAGCTGATCTGTGTAAGAAACTCGGTGTCCCCGTGGCGGTGGGAAGTGACAGTCATATCGCCACAAGTGTGGGCGAGTTCGGCAAAGTCGTCGAGATTTTTAACAGGATCGACATGCCTGAAGACCTTGTCATGAATCTATCCTCGAAAAAGTTTAAGGATTTTCTGAAGTCAAAAGGGAAAAAGCGTTTTAAGTAATTTCCCGGTTATTCATCATCGGAGGTGTAAAATGAACCTTGAAAAGGCAGGCATATCAGGGGAGCGCCTGGAAAGAATTCGACCGGCAATAGAAAAGCATATTGGCGATAAAAAGATAGCCGGCGCCGTCACGCTTGTCTATCGCCGGGGCGAGCGGATCCACCTGGAGAGTTATGGCCAGATGGATCGGGGAAGAAGAAAACCTATGCAGGCGGACACGATCTTCCGCATCTACTCCATGACGAAACCAATAATAAGTACTGCTCTCATGATGTTATTCGAGCAGGGACATTTCCAGTTGTTTGATGCGGTCTCCAAGTTTATTCCTGCGTTTAAAAACCTGAAAGTATTCAAGCGGAAAGGAGCGTCCGGGATCGAGATGGTTGATCTTGAACGTGAGGTTACTATACATGATCTTTTTACCCACACATCGGGACTCACCTACCATTTCCTCGAAAATGGTCCGGTGGAAGAAATGTACCGGGAAGCGAAAATCTGCGCCGGCCAGCCCTTGGAAGAGTTTATATTTGATCTGTTAAAGATGCCCCTGGCATTTCAACCCGGAGAATGCTGGCGTTACAGTTTTTCAGTCGATGTTCTTGCCCACTTGATAGAAATAATGTCCGGCGAACCGCTTGACAGTTTTCTTGAATCCAATCTTTTTACGCCATTGGGGATGATGGATACGGGATATTATGTACCCAAAGACAAGCTTTCACGCTTCACGGCCGAATATGGTTCCCTAAATGTCTTGAATCCGGATATGACTGTCTCGAAGTGCTTAGAAGACGCGGAGAAAGGAATCAATACCCTCATTTCCGATCCATTCGATTGCCCGGAGTCAAGACCGCACAATGTACTCCGCGGAGGTCATGGTCTTGTTTCAACCGCCGCAGACTATCTCCAATTCTGCAGGATGCTTCTAAACCGGGGAGAGCTTGATGGTACACGCTTTCTAAGTCCGAAGACCGTGGAGCTGATGCTCGTAAACCACCTGGAGCCGCGGCTGATGCCCCTGGAGATAGGCGGGAATTATCTTCCCGGTTACGGCTGGGGACTGGGTTTCAGGGTTCTTATGGATGTCGGACAGTGCCTTACAGCCGGCACTATAGGCGAGTTTGGATGGGCAGGTGCTGCCAATACTTACTTCTGGATTGACCCGAAGGAAGAATTCATCGGGATCCTGATGGCTCAATTTCAACCAAGCGGCTACTATCTTATCGCCAACGATTTCAGGGTACTGGCTTATCAATCCATAGTAGAATAGTAAGTGTAAAATTAACTGCTCTCTTCCTTATTTCTACTGTGCCAGCCTAACTTCAGCGCCTGATGGGAATCGAACCCACATCTCTAGCTTGGAAGGCTAGGGTAATAGCCATTATACAACAGGCGCAGATATATCAGTTTTATATAAAATTTTGGTAAAATTTGTCAAGGGGGGCTACCCGCCTTTATTGCCCAAGCTTATCAGCCGCAGAATCACACGGAAGGACGCGGAAGGCTGCAACCGTTGATACTTTTTCCGCGTATTTCCGCGGGTTCCGTGGCCAACCAGAATCCGGCTCCTATTGCCTCGAAGGGGGCTGCTCGGCCGTAAATTCCCTCCCATACTGCCTTTCATGAAAGCGAGCATAGTGAGTGCCTGCCTGGTGTATTGGCTGTCCGAAATATTGACAAATAAAAGCCCTTTCAGTAGACTTGCCTTAACATTTTTAGAGTGCCCGGTAGTGTAATGGCAGCACTATAGACTCTGGATCTATCTGTGGGGGTTCGAGTCCTCCCCGGGCAGGGAAAACTGATGGCCCCTTCGTCTATCGGCTAGGACAGGAGATTCTCATTCTTCAAAGAGGGGTTCGATTCCCCTAGGGGCTAAAGAATGGTAGACGTAAGTATATACAGTATAAAGAGTTATAAAAACAACACCCCCCATGGTCAGAAGGCGTCCGGTTGGATAGCCCTCTCAAATTATCTCTAAATTATCTAAAGTCTGAATGGAGGGGTTGTGAGAGCTAATTTTTACATTTACAAGCGCAAGCCCAGAAGCGCGCAAGGCAAAGTCGTTTTTTACGTTCAATTCCGGAGCGAAGACGGCGGACTGTCTTCTGCTTTATCGACCGGCCAGCATACTAAAGCGAGTGCTCAGACCTGGGTTCATAACTTCTTAAAAAAAGGCGGTTCCGTCCCCTCGCATGGCCGGTTGACGTTCGGCGATTTTGCTAAAGGCTGGTGGGTGCCGGAAACCTGTCCCTACGTCCGGGCAAAGCGGGCGCGGGGCTTTCATATCAGCGACGCCTATATCCGGTTCCGGCGCGACAATTTACGGCTGCATGTCCTGCCAGGTTTCGGCGACAGGAAGCTGACAGAAATTTCTCCCAAGATGATTGAGGAGTGGGTACTCGGCTAGTATGAGAAAAAAACGTCCGCACCGGCCACAATTAACAGGTCTCTGGGGACTCTCAAACTCATGCTTTCATAAGCCGTCCGGCTCGGCTACCTGAACGGCAATCCGGCTTCCGCCGTCGGGGAATTAAAAGAAACACCGAAAGCGCGCGGTATCCTTACCCTCAATGAAATGCGATTGCTTTTCGCTGAGGAACATATAAACGCTATCTGGGCGAATCCCTATCATTATGCCGCTAATCTTCTAAGCGCCTGGACAGGTATGCGGATGGGTGAAGTTCAGGCGCTAATGCGGAAATACGTTTTTCAGCACCATATTGAAATTGTGCATTCCTGGAATGATAGATACGGGCTGTCAATTCCCAAATGGAACAGTGTTCGGATTGTGCCGATCCCCGGTCGCGTTTCTACTGCCCTTACTACTATCCTGGACATGAACCCCTATCAGGAGCCGAAAACCCTTGTCTTTGCCGCTTCCCAGCCGGACAAACCGTTATCAAAAACTGCCCTCTTGAAGCAATATCGCCGGGCTTTGCGGAATATCGGAATCAGCGAGACCGCCCAAAAAGCCCGCGGCCTCTGTTTTCATTCCTGGCGGCACGGCTTAAATTCCCTCATGCGCGGCCAGGTGGCGGATGAGATGATCCGGCGGGTTTTAGGCCACAAGACTCCGATGATGACTGAGAACTACGATCATGTCACCCCAGAAATGCTTGCGCCTATATTAAAGGCGCAGGAGAAACTCTTTGCAGAAAAAAAATAACGATAAGAGAAATAAAAGTTTAACAAAACCATCTTCAAAAACATTACCCTCTATAGAAACATTACCTTTTCTATACAAAGGTTCACCGATTGGAACGCCGACTGCTCTTACAAACATAAGTAATGCGGATGTTGCTGCCATGCTGGTAACTATACATAATCGACAAAATCTAAATGTTCCAGGCGTCTGGCTGATAAAAACCTATGGGAAAAATTCTTGTGTGCGCTGGCCACCCGTGGTTATATCGACAATATTATTGAAAAAAAATGGCAGAGATCCATGTCGCTGCTCGGTACAATCTTGCGCGGCTTGAACAACATGGGCTGGTTGTATCTAGAAGACAAACACCAGTTACCAGATTTTATTATCAAAAACTTTTTATTGAGAGGGTCTAAAAAAAGCATGATTGAAACCGTAGAATCACGTGTACGCAAGTTGGAGGGTAAAGCGGGACAAAAGGATGAACCGATAACCTTCCGCATTTATTTGGTTACACCGCTCAAAACTGGCTTTTTATGCAGGAATCTAAAAACGGGTAAATCCCGGCATGTTTCAGGTGAAAAATTGGGAATTGAACAGTGGGTACCGGAACCGCAACCGGTTGCAGGGGTCGCCGCCAAGAGCGAAATATCGGTACCCGTTCAACCGGTGCAGGCAGAAACACCCGAAGCAAGGATTGAAAGAATCCGGGGGCTGATTGCCCAGGACTTTGGATTTTAAAATACTTTATATGCGGGTCAAAGACACGTGAAGGAGATAAAATGACAGAACTAGTTATACTAAAACATTTACGGGAGGCCAAAAGCTTCCCGGCCAGGCAAGCCTTGGCACAGATAACAAGCCT
>JBFMGN010000204.1:0-6087 GCA_040752435.1 Spirochaetota bacterium | reverse complement strand
GGGCCTACTTTTCTTGCGCTAGTAAGCGGAGGAGCAGCCTTCTTTAGTGTGGGAGGATTCCTCAATATCTTAAAAGTTGTCAAAGCCGTTCGAATTGCAAGGATATTAAGACTGTTAAGAATTCTAAAAATATTCAAGCAGATAAAATATGCTGACTCACCCATGGCTCAAAGGCATGTGGCCAAGATCATATCGGTCGGAATTTCGGTTTTTGTGTTTACCCTGCTGGTGTACACCATATTCACAGGTATTGTCGGGCTTCCTTCCGCCGAACAGGCTTATACCGACAGCCATCAGACCGCCATGGAGATGATTACCCAAAGTATTAAGACCGGGGGACAATCGGCAGTGCAGACGCAGGCAGCTTCCAACAAAGTTTTATTGATAGTGAAGCGCGACGGTAAAACGCTCTATTCGAAATACGATAACGATTTCTACGTAAGAGAATTCGGCCCTACGGATTATAAATACTATGGTGATAACGGATTCGAATTCTTCTTTGACTTCAGGGAATTTCAACAGTTACAGGCCAAGGATAATATTATGTTCTTTATAGTGGTTATTGTACTCGTGTTGGTGTTGCTCGTATATTATAGCCCCCATTTTGCCATCACGGTCTCGGACCCCATCAATGTTATGCGGAAAGGGTTCGAGGATAACACCTATAACCTGGAGGTGAAAATACCCGAGCGGTACAAAGAGGATGATGTGTTTGTAATGGCCGCCCGGTACAATGAATTTTACCTCCCGTTAAAAGATAGAAATACGTCTGAGAAGGGAGCAGTTGTTTCGGGATTAAGAATGGACGATTTCCAGGAGCTATTTCAAGAGGAACAGTGATTACTTGATTGTATCAATGCTTCAGCTCATCATTGAGCTGCCCGATGTGGATTCGATTAAAGAAAAAAGAAGAATTGTCAACTCCGTTAAAGATAAACTTCAAAAGCGGTTCAGAATGTCCGTGGCAGAGGTTGATCTTCAGGATTCCCTCACCTTTACCCAGATCGGCGCAGCCCTGGTTTCAAACTCCAAAGCTTTCGGCGAGGCAGTCTTGATGAAAGCTCTTAATTTTATTGAAAATGAAGTGCCCGGAAGGATCCAGGATGTGCATATTCTTTCTGAAACCTTCTAAAAATCCTCGACTTACAGCGGGAAAAGGTACAAATCTTCAATTTTATGCGTTTTCTGTAAATGGAAAGAATCGTTGAACAGCTCATCCGGTTCAAGTTCCAATTCAAAGAAATGGCGAAGCGCTTCGAATTTCGGCGCTTCAACGAACAGCTCGAACTCAAAGACCTTCTTCATCTTCATGTTTTCAGCTTTAACGGGATAAGGCCAGAAGATAAATGTTCCAGCGGTTTTATCGGCCACGGGGTATGGGTTCTGCCAGTTTGGGTCAAACATTTTTACAAGTTCCCCTTTGGACAGGAGAGAAACATTCATATTGCTTATCGGTTCGAAATTATTTCCATTAAAAAGCCGGCCGATTATTGTTGGGAAATTATACAGCGGTCCTTTGGGTATGAGATTCTGCTTATCCTTTGCATGAGAAAAATGGGGTCGCTTTGTTCGGGAAACCTTTTTTATGGCTTCATTGATCAGGCCGGCCAGGTCCGCATGTTTCTGAAGCTGTTCCTGATAATCGGATTGCACATGCGCCAGCCCACGGCCGGAAATAATATATTGAGGTGGTATTCTGTTTAATACATAGCAGGCAACATCGAGACGGCACTGAGAGCAGGTACAGAAACCCTGCGCATTTGTTTTCTCCTCTTCGGTGAAGATTTCATGGACTGTGTTTACGACGACCTCCTCCATGGTATTGTGTACTTTCATTGCAGCCTCCCTTATTCCACTTTATGTATTTCCAGGATCTCTTTAAGGTTTTCAATACATGCTCTGAAATCTGTCAGGGTCTCTCGTAAAGAATAATAATTTAAACCGGCGAAGTACAGTTTTGAAAAAACAGAAAAGGTTATTTCATCCAAATTTTTTTGGATGTTCATATAACACCCGTATTCGTAGCAAATATTAAGCATGTCTTCAAGCTTGGTCTGTACGAATGTGCTTAGTTTTGGAGAGAAAGAAAAGGTAAAGGCTATTTCAAGGAACTTACTATCAGTATCTATAAAAAAACCCGCCTGAAAACCGGTATTATCGTCAAAACCGGCAGAATAACTGTCTTCCTGCTTTATTCCATCGAGGAGTTCAAACCCCAGTTCCATGAACAGGATTCTTACCCGGCGGATCCGTTCTTTCATCAGTTTTGAATATTTCATACAGTTCTTCCGTGCCTCTCCTCTTTTTAATTTATTCCAGATTTATTTTTCATTCAAGCGAACCTGCCTGTTTCCACTTTATATCCACGGAATAATTTTTTTAAGATTGATAGGAGACTCGGAAAGCTCCGGCGGGCACATAATTCGAATTTTCCGCAGCGATTTTTTAAATCCTTCAATTATAGGATTATTAAAGACGGAACCGGATGATTCGAAGGCGTGTATGCGGTCACTATCAATAATCGGCATATTTATTTCAAAATTTATCGGTTCCGGTATATCTATGATTATGGATTCTCCCGGAATAGGCTGCCCTAAGCTTTTTCCCACTCTTTTCGCAATTTCAGTTTCCATCCAGTTCCTTGATGTCATATCGGTCAAATCGCAATGGACTGTATTGTTTTCATCAAAGGGTACCTCGCAGAGAGCTTTGAAAAGTCTCCGGTTGAACACTTCGAAAACGTATGAAAGGGGCGGTTTATCGTATCTGGAAAAACGCTGGTAAAATTCTTCATCGTCCAGGCCGTACATATCCGACGGTTGGATCACATGTTCGTTGATTGCGAAAAAAACAGCTTTTCGGATCATGGCGGTTGCAATGCGTACGGTTCTGTGCCAGTAAACTGTTTTATACATAAGATATTTCGAGAATAGAATATTTTCAACGGCCGGCAGACCCTGGATCTGAATCGCGAGGCCTCTCTTTTCCCACGGAATAATTCTGTTTATTATAAAGTCGATGTCCTGCATTCCGTAGGGAACGCCGCAGAAATAGGCATCCCGGTTCAGATAATCCAGCTTGTCTGGATCGAGGACACCGGAAAGGAGATTTCGGAAAAAAAGTATTTCCCTGTTTTCCTTTACATCAATGGTGATGTCCACGATGGCCGCTACCATTTCCGGCAAAGTACCGAGAGCCTCTCGTATCAGGCGCTTGACAGGCGTAGACATTACAATCTGCACCGTCAACCCTTCGTGGGTTTGAAGCGGAAGTTCTTTCAGAGAATGGGCATAGGGATAATGGCCCAGGTCGTGCAGAAGGGCGGCGCAGAGAAAGGCTTTGATGCCCTCAAGACTTAGATCCATGCAGCTATCGAAACTGAAAAGCCGCTGGATCATCCTCTTGGCCAGATGAAAAACGCCAAGGCTATGATTAAGTCTTGTGTGAGTCGCGCCTGGGTAAACCAGATAGGACGGTCCAAGCTGCTTTATCCTGCTCAGCTTCTGGAAGACCGGAGTGGAAATAATTTTCATAAGGGGAATGGATAAATTAATGTTGTTCCACAGAGGATCACGGATAGGTTCGGTATAGTCAAATTCTAGATGCTTGAGAATAGCTCCCTGCCTGCTCACCCTTTTCCCTTTTCCACTCAACTTTTTTTAAGACTTCAAGAGCCTCCCCGAGGGAGGGTACACACCCCATCTCTAGACAGGAGTCTTAAGTGGCTGATAATCCGCTCATAGTATTCTTAAAAAAAATATTCCTGGTAAAGCTAAGATTTTAACTGGAATAATAGCCTGGGTTGACATACAATGTCCACTGGAGAATCGTTCCAGAGGAAAAGACACACACAGTCAGAAATTGTATAATATAAAGTATGGGTGATAAACTGCTGTTTTTATCTGTTGTTTTAGCGGCACTTGTACTCCTGTGTCTGCCGGGTTGCAGAAAAGGAGAGAAGACTACTCCTCCACCTCAAAGCCGCGCGCTGGGAAGTACCGGGGAGTCCGGGAAAAAAGACGAGAGTGGGGCAGGAGGCGAGGGCAGAACCCTTACAATCGGACTTGACGCCGCGGTGCAGACCAGGGAAACCGGTGCATCAAGTACAAGTGCGAAAATGCTTAAGGATTTGAAGGGAAAGGAAGTTTTACTCTCTTTAAGAAAGGATTTAAGGGTTTTTCCCGAAGATTTCAATCTCGGGCGGTTGCAGGAACAGTTTCCGTCGGATGCAAATACGCGGGAAGTCTTACAGGTAATCGAAGAGTTTTTTAAAGGGCTGGCAATGAAAAAAATCGATATTGATACCCTACATCCCGAATGGAAGGAATCGATAGTTCGATCCCTGCAATATCACCTTGATAAGGGGTATCTTCCTCTTTCTCTCCGTACGGGCAAAATTGAGATTTCCGAAGCTGAGGCCCATGGGGATGTACGCCTCTTTGGCGACCCTGGCATTGCCGAAGGGGAAGTGTTTCTGGAAAGGTACGGTGAAAAATGGTATATTACCGATATACAAATAGATCTGTCGTTGCTCGCAGAGAAATATAAACGGGAAACAACCTTTGAGCCTTCTACATTTAAATGGATGGGGAGGTGATATGGGGACAGGACTCGGAAGGATCGAAAAAGAGTTTATTCTTACTGCCGTGTATGACAAACAGCTTCCTCTAACCCTTAACGTTTTACAGGGAGAAATAAGCGTTAAGATCAAGGAGATAGGGGATAAGACAATCAGCTTAAGCGTTGAAAACCAGCCGTTAAGCGGTTTTACACCCGATATGAAGCTGAATACCTATTTTTCCTATTTTGGTAATATTATGACCTTTGAAACTAAGGTGATCGAAGTTCGCGAAGACGCCCTCATTGTTGAGTATCCGAAGGGAATATATAGAAACCTATCCCGGAAATATCAGCGGGTTCCCACCCCTCAAGAGATAAAAGCATCTTTCACCATTAAAGGCACCCGGGTAATATTGAACTTTCCTAAAACCGAAGAATACTATCCGGCCGAATTCCCCGAAGCTTCAAGCGATTTTGAAGGCACGAATCTTTCCGAGCTTACAAAAAATTTCAGAGACAAGTTATCGGAGCTTGTATCTGAAAACAAAATCAAAATGTTTCGGGATGTGAAACCTGAAACTTTTGAAGAAAGGGTGTGCTCCAGGTACGGCCGCAACCTGGTTCTGCCCTCCACCCGGGATGACTTTCCCGATGATGAACCCTACGCCGGAATTCCATCCATTACAAAAGACATGCTTTTGCAATGGATGGCAGAACAGGGTGACGAGTTTATGGATCCGGAGAAGTTTTTAAGTGATTTAATAGCTGAAAAAAAGGAGAGCGGCATTAACGCGGAGCTATATTGTCCCGTTATTTATCATGAATATGCGGTTGGTTATCTTTACATCGCGAATAAGGATGAACAAAAAAAGTCTTTTAATGCGGAGCTCGTGGAGTACGTAAACCAGTTTGCAAAGGTTCTGGCATATTCACTTAAAATGCACGGATATTTTAAGGGAGAGGCGCCCCGCCCCATGTTGTACAATCCTGAAATAATTGATATCAGCGCCTCGGGGTTGCTTTTCGCTCATTCGTCCCCCGAACTTTCGGAAGTAATGGTGCTTTATACGGATTTTGAATTGATCCTGCTCGCGGGTCCACGCACGCTGAAGATCCCGTCTCGTGTAATGAGGAAATATCAGGTAGCCGAAACCTTTTATTACGGAGTTTTGTTCCTGGATATGAATCCTGAAGATTTTCGTTTCTTGTTCGAGTTCGTCTATGGCCGGGAAATTACCGAGCAAGATGAGCGTAATTGGGAAGGTGGAACCCCGCCCCCCTCTTTGCAGATTGAATAATGAAGATACTACGAGCTTACGCTCGTAGTATCTTCGTTCCGTATGGTACGGCCTTCGGCCGATTGTAGCCCCCTTCGAGGGCGAGAAGCTTGGGCCAGCATATTGGGTAGTATCGCCTTATCTATAGGCGTTAGCCTATAGATAAGGCGATGACGGAATCAGTCGATTTTCAAAATGAGCATTGTCCGGTCATCAGGCTGCTGAGTGTTTTGTACAAAACCCCGGATAT
>JBFMGN010000203.1:0-6100 GCA_040752435.1 Spirochaetota bacterium | reverse complement strand
ACTGCTGTATATCACGCCCAATTGGGCACTTTTGCTTCAAATCCGCTTCCTTTTCTACCTACTAAACATCTTTTCTGCTGGTATATTAAGGTAAACCCTGCAAAAACAACAATAGGGAATATTTTTACGCACGCACCCGAAAGCCACAGGCTTGCCCGTGGTGAATGGAAATCTTTTTTAAGAAGGCTCTCGGTTAAGGGATTCCGTCCCCTTCGAGGGCGAGACCCCCTACGGGGACTACGAGTTAGGGCGATAAAGGCGGGTAGCCCCACGCTGCAAACGCGATAGAAAATCCTGCATCTATCTTGGATGGTGCCACGCGATTTAAGCGTGGGGCGGCTCCACAGGAGTTTTTAGAGCCGTAGTTGCTGGTTGATATCCATCAATCGATATGGCATATTTGCCTGTGTTCTTCATCACAGAACCGGCTTTACTTTTTTAAGAAACTCTTCCGCCTTCTGTTGAATCTCTGCCTTGCTCGATAAAATATTAATCCCGAAACCGGCTCCCAGACCAGGATCGACCACGCCTACGCTGATGTTTATTGACCGTTCGAGAATCCGGTCGGTTTTCGGCAGCATATGCCTGGTGAAAGGTCTCTTCCCATCGGAGTCCGTATACGCCAAAATTTGCTCCATGTGGTTGTACACGTGCCAGCCGCTTTCGGCGAGAGTCGCCGAGCCAAGCGCTTGGGCGGCACGTTTCGCCGCCGCGGCCTCATCGAACAGGATTGTAAGAAGGGTGTTGCATTCACCCGGATCGTTTATTTTCCTGAACCGTAATCCCCTTATTTGCGCTGCTTCTACGATATCCTTGAATTGTTTCTTTTTGTCCTTCAGTAACTGAAGTATCTTATCCAGTTTCTTCATCTGCCCAAGGGCAAAAGCACCGGTCAGCTCGTTCATCCTGAGATTGATGCCAATGAGCGTTCGCTGGCCGATCTCCACTCCCATCCGCAGCGGCTTGTGCCCCTGGTCATGGTATCCGAATGCCTTTTCGTACAGTTCCCGGTCATTCGTAACGATCATTCCTCCGTCACCGGCAGTAATCGTCTTGTTTATATTCAAGGAAAACGCCCCAATGTGTCCGATGGAACCGAGCATTCTGCCCTTGTAGCTTCCACCGAGGGCCTGGCAGACATCCTCCAGGACAAAGAGGTTATGTTTCTTCGCCAGTGCCGCTATCCTGTCCATCTCAGCGGGGTTACCGAGCATATGGACAGGCATGATCACCTTTGTTTTGGGGGTTATCTTTTTTTCAATGTCATCTGGATCCATTGTCAAGGAGTCATCGATTTCCGTTAGAACCGGCATTCCCCCGACTGCTATAATGGCCGACAGGGAAGCAACGAAAGTATAGCCCGGAACGAGTACTTCATCCCCTGTCCTTACGCCGAGGGCGACCAGGGCTGCCATTATGGCTCCCGTACCGCCGCTCACTGCCACACTGTATTTTACCCCCATTTTTTCTGCGAACACTTTTTCAAGGGTCACAACCTTATGCTTGAACCGGGGATCGTCTTCCTTCCCATACCTGGATACATAGCAGGTCTTAAGGACATCGAGTACTTCTTTTCGCTCTTCTTCGCCTGTTAAAAAAGATCCGGGGCCGGGCATATTTTACTCCTTTCTGCAAACGGATTGCAGTCTGTTTGGATTAATTGTATCTTTCAATGGTTTGCACCGTAATTTTCTTTAAAGATTTTACTCAGGGTGAAGGATGACCTTGATGGCTTCACCTTTCCGTAAGAGCTCTATCCCTTTATGAACCTCCGAAAGCGGCATGCGGTGAGAGATGATATTTTCCAGGGGAAGCGTGCCGCTTTCCAATATTGCCGCAACTTTTTGGAAACTGAACCGTCCAATGAATGCTCCGTGAATCGTTATTTCATAACGGACGATATCTCCCACGGGAATTGGCGGTCTTGCCAGTTCATCATGACCGAACTGGAGAATAGTTCCCCCGAACCTCACGAGCTTCAGAGTGAGCGGCAAAAGGGGGCCGACGGCTTCCACCACGACGTCAGCCCCTTTTCCGGTTTCACTCTTTACAACCTTTTCGATATCTTCCTCGAGTGGATTAACAACCCGTGTTGCTCCGCACTGCGATGCAGCCTGCCGCCTGAGGGCGGACGGCTCTGAGACGATTACTTTCGAGGCTCCATTACTTTTCAAAAGGGTCGTAAACATCAATCCAATCGGTCCTGCACCGAGGATTACCACAGAGTTACCTGGTTGAACTTTTACTTTGTCCGAGGCACATACGACACAGGAAAACGGTTCCGCCAGGGCAGCAATATGGGCGGGTACATTGCGGCTCACTTTGTACAGTGATGTAGATGGGACGACCGCGTAAGGAGCCATTGCACCGTTAGAGAATATCCCGATGGTGGCAGGATGGCCGGGTTCGCCGGAGGCTTTGATGAGGGGTATACACTGATCCGGCAATCCTTGCCTGCAGGCAGGGCACTGCCCGCATCCGGGATGCGGGTCGATTAATACCCGGTCACCTGACTTGAACTCCTGTATATCACTCCCGATTTCAACTATCTCCCCGCTAAACTCGTGTCCGAGTATTATCCCTTTTCTGGCAGGGTGGGCCGGAGGAACCTGGAGGATATGTAAGTCGGTACCGCATATTCCGACACCGGTTACCCGTACAAGGACATCTATACTTTTTTCGATTTTTGGCTCAGGACGCTCCTGGAGCACCAGCTTACCGTTGCCTTCGAAAACCGCCGCTTTCATAGTTGATTCTCCATCCATGCTTACCCGTGCTTAATACAAATTCATGCAACTCTTGTTAAAATTGTAAATTAAGCCAATAAACGAAGAAAATTTTCGACAATAAGTATGTAACTTATTATATATTAATTATGTATAAAGTCAAGATCAATTATAAAAATATCAACAGTAGGTTGACATTTAACCTACTGTTTTATTATATCTATCAGTAAGGAATAGGACTACAATGGCCGTCACAATGAACGAAATTGCCAAGAAACTCAATATCAGTATCGCAACAGTTTCCAGAGCCCTTTCAGGCAAGGCCGATACAGTCGAAGAGGAAACCCGCAAGGCAATTTTTGAAGCAGTGGAGAGGTACGGCTACAAGAAGCGGAAAAGCATCGGTAAAAGCATAGCTTTTGTTATCGACGAGGATACATTTAACCTGTCCAGTAATTTCTATGCCAGTATTATTTCAGGAATCGAAGAAGCGCTCATTCATCACAAATACTACTTTCAATTCCATTCAATAAATAAAAAGAAGTTCGATTTAACGAGAATCAACCTTAACTTCAACGACCTGGCCGGTCTCATTATGGTGGGCGTATATCACGACGATTTTGTTCTGAAACTCAAACACATAGGAATTCCTATAGTCCTGCTTGACTACTACATCCCTACCGAAGATATACCCGCTATCTTGATTGACAATACCGATGGGATACTCAAAGCCTGTAAATATTTAGCCGCCCTTGGGCATCGACGAGTCGCCTACCTCTCCGGGGACAGCGTGGAAACCTCGGCCCAAGAACGCCTCCACGGCTATCAGAGAGCTTTAAAGTTATACAACCTTATAGATGATCCGGAGCTTGTGGTCGAAGATTGTAAGAGTCGAATCGATGAAGGCTTCCAGTCGACCAATATCATCCTGAGCAGACCCGATCTACCGACTGCTATTCTGGCCTACAACGATATTATTGCCGTTGGGGCTATGGATGCCATCAAGCAACGTGGCTTCTCCATCCCAAAAGATATAAGCGTTATTGGATTCGACGACATCACCCTGGCTTCGGAGGTAAATCCCGCCCTCACGACGATTCATGTTCCCAAGCGGACCATGGGTGGGTTGGCTGTTAAACGCCTGTTGGAGTATATCAACGGTAAAAATGATCCAGTCCAAAAAATGTTCGTTCCTACCCGGCTGGTGATCCGCGCCACAGTCACCCCACCTTCAAAATGTTTACCATCCAATCTTTCCCGGTAAGCATCGTTCCCCGCCTGATCGTTTCCAGGCGAGATATATTTTGATTTTTTGCAGTAATATTAAAAAAAATTACAATAAATATTGACAAATGTTACATTATATTTTATAGTAAACTAAATTTAACTTTCGCCGTGGAGCATATGGTTGAAAGGGCAAAGGCAGACCCATTTTTCCGGTAAACATGCCGCCTCACAGCTTTAGGAGGAGGAATCCCTGTCTATAAAAAGATGGAAGAAATAATAAAAACAAGGTGGTGATGCCAATGGGCAATTAAAAGAAAGAAAAAGAATAAATTTTTTCTATAAAAATAGAGGAGGAAATTATGAAGCAGAAAATCAAAATTTTGATAATCGGTCTTATTCTTATTAGTATTGCTTTTCATGCTGTCGCGGGAGGGCAAAAGGAAAAGAAGGCTGGTGCTAAGCCAGAATATGTTGTATACGCCGTGGTACACGGTGGAATTGGAGAACCATATTGGAAAAAAATTGAGCAGGGAATAAAGGATGCTGCCGCTCTGGTTCCTGATCTTCAGGTCGTCTATGTTGGACCCGATGTATTCAATTTTGAACAATTCATGTCCATGCTGGAATCGGCCTTGACGTCTAAGCCCGATGGCCTTATAGCTACAATGACTAATCCTCCGGCTATGGAGACCAGCTTAAGAAATGCTATAAAGAACGGCTTGCCTGTAATGGCTATCGACAGTGCTGACAGCCGGCCTCTACTGGAAAGGATTCCTTACATTTCCTATATAGGTGAAATTTCCTACGAAGGTGGAGTTCTGGTGGCAAAAGAAATACTAAGCAGGTATCGTCCTAAACGTGTTCTTTATGCGATTGAACAAATAGGAGCACTGAATCTGGTGGAGAGAGGGCGGGGCATAGTCGATGTAATGAAAAAGGCAGGGGTGCCGACTGAGATCTTGGAAACAACGGAGGATCCTGCGCAAGGGGCAGAACTCGTTCTATCCTATTTAAAAGCTCATCCTGAAACTGATACTTTTAATGCTTCAATCTTGCTTTGCGAAGCACTGGTAACTCGTTTGGAGGAAGAAGGGATTAAGCCGGGCAAGGATATTAGAATCAGCACCTTCGGATTGTCTGAAGGCATAATGGCGATGATGGAACAGGGAAAAATAGATTTTTCAATAGACGAGCAACCCTATATGCAGGGATTCTTAGGGGTAACATTCATGTATCTTCATCTAAAATATGGCTTTACACCCCCGTCGGAAATCCCCACTCTTGGTCTCTTTCCTAAAGATATTTCAAAGTTAAAAGATGCAGTTAAAAAACGAATTCGCTGAACCTCAAAAAAAGATGTAAACTGGCATGTTAAGAAGGAACGCTATTTTCAACAGCGTTCCTTCCATATTGATGAAATAAGGAGTTAAGAGAAATATACTATGGTGAATGAAGTATTGAAACCGAGAGAGGAGAAACAAACTTTTGGGAGTTACCTTTGGAGAGCAGGGTATTCGCTTCTGAGGTATCCGGTCTTTGGTGTATTTATCGCCTTTGTTGTCATATTTACAACATTTTCCGTTATTGCACCGGAGTTTTTTACAATCGGTAGTGTGACCGGAATATTCAGTTTAGTAGCGGAATTGGGGATAATAGCTATCGGGGAAACTTTTCTAATCATTTCCGGTGAGTTTGACCTCTCCGCGGGCAGCGTTTACGCCATATCAGGGGCTGTTTTTGTAGTCGTGTCCAATCAAACTCATTCGCTCTTAGGTCTTGCTGCGGCACTGATAACAGCGGCAGTGATTGGCCTCATTAACGGACTTGTTACCATAAAAACAAAGATTCCATCGTTTATAGCGACTTTAGGAATGATGATGATGACCAGAGGACTGCTACTGGTGGCCACAGGGGGTCATTCTCTGGAATACAGAGGTGATTTAGTGGTTTATACAATTCTATCAAAGATAATAAATTACGGCTTTCGACCTTCCCATCTATGGTTTGTTGTATTGACCCTTATTTTTTCGTTTATCCTTTTCCGAACTCGTTATGGGAATTGGGTATTTGCCACAGGGGGAAATAAAGAGGCGGCAAGGGCACAGGGCATTGATCCGGATAAAGTAAAATTAAAGAACTTTATGATA
>JBFMGN010000202.1:0-6113 GCA_040752435.1 Spirochaetota bacterium | reverse complement strand
TCTTTTAATGGCGTCGGCAACCGCCAGCGGGTTATAGCCGTCCACCCGTTCGGCATGCATATTTTCAGGATTCACGCCGGCTCCTACCCGGGCCAGTATCCGGCAGCCCATGGTTTCACCGGCAGTTTGACCGCCCATACCGTAAAAGTTATTGAAGAAGTTAAACAGGATCGGAGGTGCTCCCCCTACCTCTTTATCCCAGAGGGTATGGTACTGATCCATCGCTGCAAACATCATCCCTTCCCAGACCGGGCCGCATCCCATGGAAGCGTCTCCGATGTTACCGATAACGATACCCGGCTTCCTGTTTACCCTTTTGTACAGAGCCGCACCGACGCAAATATCCCCGGAACCGCCGACAATGGCATTATTGGGCATACTCCCGAAAGGCGCGAAAAACGCGTGCATGGAACCGCCAAGACCTTTATTGAAACCGTTCGCCCGTGCGAATATCTCTGCCAGGGTTCCATAGAGCACGAAATCCATAGCCAGATCTTTGACCGAACCTTTATTATCCTTTTCCACAACCTTAAGGCAGGCGCCGTCCATGTAGCTTTTCATAACATTCATAAGCTCTGCTTCCGGCAGTTGGCGGACGGCAGAAAAACACTTGGCCAGGATTTCGCCGTGGCTCCGGTGGGAACCGAAAATAAGATCCTCAATGCCAAGATGAACACACTCACCGACTGCGGCGGATTCCTGTCCGATTGAAAGGTGGGCGGGGCCGGCATGATTGTATTCAATACCTTCATAGCTGCCCTGGGTTTTAATGGAATTGAGCATACTCTCGAATTCCCGTATCAGGAACATATCATGTAAAATACCAATCAACCCGTCCTTACCGTATTTCTTAATCTCTTTATCAAAATCAGGTTTATACTGGTTTACAGGGATTTCCTTTATTTTCAAGATTTGGGGCTTTCGAACCTCCCTGGGATCTACAACAATTGATTTTGGCATTATTTTCTCCTTCGTACACTTAAGTTTTACTGTAGGATTATTTTCCTATCCCTCAGCCTGCCAGCAACAAGTCAAAATTGGCCAGGGCATGCGATAACGCCTGCAAAAACTTCGCCCCCGGAACTCCGTCCACAGCCTGGTGGTTTATGGTTAAAACAAGCCCTAGATGAGGAACAAACTTCACCTCTTCATCTTTCATAACCGGCCTGGGGCTGATATTACAGACACCGAGAATCGCAACTTCGGGAATATTTAAGACAGGCGTAAAACTTTCAATTCCTAAAACACCTAAGTTGGTCACCGTGAAGGTGCCGCCCTTAAGGGCATCGGGGTTGATATTTCCTTTCCGACACGCTGAACTTAAACGTCTGGATTCTTCGGAAATCTCTTTTAAGGAGAGAAGATTTACATTTCGAATTACAGGCACCATGAGGCCCCGAGGCGTATCTACGGCGAATCCCAAGTGGATGTTTTCGAACTCGATGATTCTATCGCCTAAGAAATGAGCATTCATGTACCGGTATGCAGGCAGAATCCGCGAAACAGCATATAGAACCAGATCGTTTATTGTTATACCGGTTAAACCCAGTTCTTCGGGACTTGATTTTAACCGCTGCCGGTAGGCCAAAAGTGCGGTCGCATCGGCGGATGCATTCAAGGTGAGTTGTGCCGATGTACTTATCGACTGGAGCATCCTGTCGGCAATAAGCTTACGAACACCTTTTACCGGTATTTCTTTAACCGGTCCAGGAAATCCGGCGGCCGAAGCCGTTACTCCCCCGGCTCTTGGAACAGCGGCGATCTGTTCTCCGCCGCCGATTCCCGTTCCTGAAACAGGAGCTTTAAGCCCCGATGTAATAAGCCGGTCGAAAGCTGTTGCTGCTGATGGTTCCCTATCTTTCAGAAAAGCGGCTATATCCCGCTCGATAATTCTCCCCCCCGCGCCTGTACCGATTATGCCGGCATAGTCGATGCCTCTGGCTTCAGCCAGGTTTTTAGCGCGCGGCGATATCCTTCTGTGAGCGGTCGCCGGGGCTGTTGTATCCTCAATGAATACGGCATTTGCAGCCGGGGATTGCTCCAGGCCGGGGACTGCCGGTCTTTCCGAAGGTTTACCTCCAAACCCACTGATATCCTCACCGGGTGTTCCGATTACAGCGATAGGTGTAAGAACGGGAACATCGTCCCCTTCCTGGTAGAAAAATTTTAAAAGAGTGCCGTCCGCCGATGCTTCGACCTCAAAGGTAGCTTTATCCGTTTCAACCTCACAAACCACCTCTCCCGTCTTTACGGAATCTCCTTCCTTTTTCTTCCATTCCAGAATAAGACAGGATTCCACCGTGTTTCCCTGCCGCGGCATTAACAATTCCGTAGCCATTTATTTACTCCTCTGTTAAATCTTCTAGTTTCTCCATGACAATTTCGTTCAAGCATAAACCATAAATAATATCATACCGCGATAACCGATGTTCCACCCTCTTCAAGGGATTTTAGAATGCTAAAACTGATTTTGGTATCTGTAATGATTGTATCCAACTCCGAAACGGGCAGTACCAGGGCAAAACCCATTTTACCGTATTTGGAAGAATCGGCCACGAGAACAGTAGTTTCCGCCTGCTGTGCCATTTTCCGTACAATTTCAGCGCCCTCGGTCAGATGGGTTGTAAGACCCGTTTCTATAGAGAAACCGTCGGTGCCTACAAAGGCGTATTTTACATGAAACTGTTCCAAATCATGCAGGGCTACAGTACCAACGAGAGACTCGGTAATAGGCCTGAACTCCCCGCCCACAACCGTCAGATTTATCGATGGATTTATCCTCGCATAGGGAATTATGAGGGTTGAGTTTGTGACAATATGGATATCCCTCTTCCCAAGCAGATATTTGGCAACCAGAGCCGTGGTTGTACCGGCTTCGATCATGATAGTGTCCCCATCTTCGACAAAGGATGCCGCCCTTTGAGCGATTCGGTTTTTCACTTCTACCATGTGTTTCTGGCGGTCCAGGATATTCGGGTGGAAGGCCGGAAAAGCTCCGCCCCTGGTGCGGACGATAAATCCCTTTTCGGCGAGACTGTTCAAGTCGCTCCGGATTGTAACCCTGGACACTTCCAAGACATGACTGATATGGGCAACTGTCAGATTGTTGTCTTCCGACAGCAACCTCAAGACTTCTTTTTCCCTTTCTGATAGGTTTGCGGTCATTTATAATTTAGTTTTACTTTTCCTTTCGTTTCTTTTATCAATATATTACGTTTTGCTTTTTTAAACAAGGGGAAGAGTAAATTTTTCTTCATGAACGGGGCAGCCTGTTGGTGTACAGAGTACAGCCTACGGCAGAGGGGCTTAACCGGGAACGATTATTCAGAACACTGCCTGAGGCGGCTTATAAGCCTCCCCCAAATTAAAGGCATCGGCCACATTTTTACAAGTTATAACCCCGTGGTACATGTTAAGGCCCTTCATAATGGCGCTGTTTTGCAGGCAGGCCTTTTCCACACCATTATTCGCCAATTCCAGCCCGTACTTTATGGTAGCATTGTTCAAAGCAAAGGTGGAAGTTCTGGCATACGCTCCCGGCATATTGGCGACGCAGTAATGAATAATATTCTCCACTGTATAAATAGGATCACCATGAGTTGTAGGCCGGGAGGTTTCGAAACATCCCCCCTGGTCGATTGCAACGTCCACAACGACTGCACCCGGTTTCATAATCTTCAGCATATTACGGGTTATAAGCTTCGGAGCTTTCGCACCCGGAATCAACACTGCTCCTATAACGATGTCCGCTTCTTTTAAGGCATCCTCCAGATTATGGCTATCGCTGAAAACAGGGAATACATTGGACGGCATTATATTCCCCAAATGCTCCAGAATGGAAAGGCTTATATCCAGAATAAGGACTTTCGCCCCAAAACCTGCCGCTACCCGGGCGGCATTGCTGCCAACCGTACCGCCCCCCAGTACCAGGACATTCGCCGGAAGCACTCCGGGTACTCCGGTTGCAAGTGTTCCTAACCCGCCGTAAGGTTTTGCCAGGAAAATTGCACCCATAAGAGGAGCCATCCGGCCGGCCACCTCGCTCATCGGTTTTAATAACGGGAGGCCCATATCGCTTTCCTGTACGGTCTCATAGGCTAAAGCCGTAATCTCTTGATTAAGACAGGCTTTTGTTAAGGCCTCGTCCGCGGCGAAATGAAAATAGGTGTATATCAGTTGGCCTTTTCTCATCAACTTATACTCGGAAGGCAATGGCTCTTTCACTTTAACTATCATCTCAGCCTTTTCCCATACCGCCCGGGCATCGGTTAAGATTTCAGCCCCCGCCTGCCGGTATTCTTCATCCGTTATAGCGGAACCGGTCCCCGCACCTTGCTGAAGATACACAGTGTGCCCCGCCCGGATATACGCAGCCACAGCAGAAGGGATAAGTCCCACTCGATACTCATGGTTTTTTATCTCTTTCGGACATCCAATTATCATACGATTTTACCTCCGCAAATTATATTGACTGCTTTATAATTTAACCCAGACCGACCCCTTCCCTGCCGATTCAACCACCCTGGTTATAAACACGACCCCCCTCAAGCCGTCGTATACCGTTGGAAAAGTGTATTCTTCGATTTTCATTGGATTACCGTCAATATGACGCTGGATAGCCAGAACTGCTCCGGCATAAATCGCCGCGAAAGCTTCAAGATACCCTTCGGGATGGCCGGGAGGTATTCGGGTAACCGCCTTGCCCGCATCCGTAATATATCCGCTGCCGCGGGTGATGACCCGCCTGGGTTCGCCGTGTTTGTAGACCAGCATATAGTTGGGATTTTCCTGCTCCCACAGGATCGCGCCTTTAGAAGCGTAAACACGAATTCTTAAATTGTTTTCTTCACCCGCAGCAATCTGGCTTACGGTTAATACTCCTTTTCCTCCGTTCTTAAGCCTTAGAAGTACATTTACATCCTCATCGAGTTTTCTTGCCGGTAGAAAGGTACTTTTATCGGCGCAGAGTTCCTTAACAGGATCTCCGGTTATGTATTCCATGAGGTTTAATGCGTGGGTACCAATATCTCCGATAGCTCCACCGGGACCGGACTGCAGGGGGTCGACCCGCCAGGCAGCCTGTTTCTGGCCCTCTTTCTCGATTGATTCCATAAGCCAATCCTGCAAATACTCAACAATTACTTTTCTAACCACTCCCATCGCCCCGGACTTAAACAATTCCCGTGCATGGCGCACCAGGGGATGGGCTGTATAATTGTGGGTCAATGCAAACACAAGCCCTGTTTCCTCAACGATACCTGTAAGTTCCTGGGCTTCGGCTACGGAGACCGTCATCGGCTTATCACAGATCACATGAAAACCCGCCTTAAGAAAAGCCCTTGCAATGGGAAAATGAGAAACATTGGGGGTAACAATCGAAACAAAATCTATTTTCTTATCCGGAGGAAGAACCGCTTCTTTTTCAGCCATTTCCTGATAGCTCCGGTACAGTCGTGAAGAATCAATGTAAACATCTTTCCCTGTCTCCACCGTATTTTCAAAATCTCTGGAAAAACAGCCGGCCTTCATTTCCACCTGCTGATCCAGAGCAGCCGCCATCCTGTGAACCCAGCCGATAAAGGCTCCCTGACCTCCGCCTACCATTCCCATTCTAAGCTTTCTTTTCCATTTTAATTTGTTCATTCAAAAACCTCTTCTATAAAATGATTGCGATCAGCTTTACAAAAATTCAACGAACCTTTTATCATATTCCGCAATGTTTCCGGTTTTAATGAACGCCTCAACCTCAGATTCGGATATTGGCTGGGTTGCCCCCTGCTGCCCGCTTACTAAGGCGCCGATTGCATTACCGAAAGTACAGGCTTCTTTAAGTTCCTTGCCGGCCAGGATAGAACTGATAAACCCGGCCGTGAAGGCATCTCCCGCCCCGCAGGTATCCACGAGATTTACTCGCATTGCAGGGGTATATATACGCTTTCCCGTTTTTGCAACTGCAAAAGCACCCTTGCCTCCGAGGGTAACAAGGCAGAACTCCAGGCCGTACTTTTCCACCAGGGATTCAGCATACTCCGAAACCGTTTTTCCTGCAATCTTAAACATCTCCGCCAGAACATATGCCTCGTCCTCATTTAACTTAAGGATATTGGCTTTCT
>JBFMGN010000201.1:0-6146 GCA_040752435.1 Spirochaetota bacterium | reverse complement strand
ATCCGCGATGGGGATAAGCTTAAAATACGGATATCCAGCATCAATTTTGCACCATACAAGGCGGATATAATCCTGGATAGTTCGGAGCAGGGCGTAAAAAACGACCGTATTTTACGCCGGCTGGCTGAAATCTTAAATAAATACAGATCGTATAAAATCAGAGTAGAAGGACATGCGGTCAGCGAGTATTGGAATTTCCCGAAGCGGGCTGAACAGGAGGAAAAAGAGGAACTTAACCCACTCTCCAAGGCGAGGGCAGAAGCCGTCAAAGAACAGTTGATAAGACGCGGAACTGAGGCATTAAGGCTTTCAACCGTTGGGCTGGGTGGTACAATACCAATTGTACCCCATGGCGATTTGCAGAATCGCTGGAAGAACAGAAGGGTAGAGTTTATCCTCATTAAACCCTGATGAGGTTATAACGAAAATGTCCGGCCTTTACGCTGGAGAAACCAGGCCAAAAGACTTAAGCCGGAAAGTAAGAAGAGAGTCTGCAGAACGATTAATCCAGGCGCGGCGTTGACATACCATCGGCTTCCGCCTGGAAATACAAAAAGAGCCAGCAGCAACTGGTGGGCCAGATACAGCATAAGAGGATTTCTCCCCCAGTAAGTGAGAAAGGGCAGTTTGAATTTCAGCATATCAGTTGCCATGTGAAAAATGAAGAATAACAGAGCACTGCCTCCCGTAGAAATTAATATATAGCTGGCTGAAACCCGGTTTTTGCTTACAGGAATCCAGATAGATATAATAATGCCGCCGATGAGAATGCACAAAGAGACCACCGGGTAGAGCCAGGGTCCGATACGCAGGCGGCCGGAACCGATATGTGTCGATTTCTGATCCCGCTCCTGCTGCGTTGTTGTATGAAACAAATCTGCCAGGGCTGTGGAAATTATAAGCATGCCGGCCCAGCTTAGCGACCCGAGCATGCCGCCGTGTGAAGAGGGAAAAACCGTCTTAAGCCAGAAAGCATCAAGCAGGAACTGGTATATTGCCAGCAAAAGGGCGCCGCATGACAGGCGTACAACCGGAGGAGTTCGGATAAGGGGCAGAGTCAATAATCCGGCTGCACCGATGGCCTGGAGAACCCCCCAGGGTATCCCGGAGGTCTTAAACCCCACAAGTAATTCTCCGCAGGAAAGGATCGATCCTATTCCGATTAATGCCAGGTACCTTGTAAGAAAATGACGCACTGCCGCCTTTCTGCTCTGCTGCTCCCTTCTCCGTTCGTACGAAATACTGTAGTTAAGGGCGACGGCGAATATAAAAAAAGGAGCGATAAGGTCAACCACAGTCAGTCCTATATCTGGCGCATGCTTAAGCCACCCGGGTATTGTTTCTATTCCCGCCAGATAGTTTGCAAGTACCATTACAAGGATCGCAAATCCTCGATACTGGTCAATGGAATTCAAACGCATTGAAGATTTCCTCTTAGGGGAGTATTATATACCATGCATAAAGCGAATTGTAATCATAGAAGATGCAAAATCCGGGGCAAAAGGCCTCGAATTCGGGCTGAAAAAATTGAAGACGATCCTGCCGCCCCTGTTCATATAGTTACCGTCAGGGGATGCGGCTATAAGTTTATTCCTAAAAATTAAGAAATTTTAATCTTTGTGAAATGTTATTTTAATCTATTGACTGTATATTTTTTTAAAATTTACAGTAGGGAGAGAAGTATGAAAACAAGAAAGATTATTAATTTTCGATCAGCGGGATTGTATATTATCCTAATCGCCCTTATTTTGTTGTTGTCTCCAGGTATCCTTTTATCCGCCCAGGGAAAGAAGGATAAACCCGGAGTGACAACATTCAGGCCGGACGGAGAGAGTGATCCGACAGAAAAAGGACTGGTAATAGTCCATGTATTCCCCGACAGCCCGGCGGAAAAAGCGGGCATTAAAAGAGGGGATATCCTTATTCAAGTTGAGGGTCAGGAAGTAAATACGGTTTTTGAAGTCAGAAAAATTCTTTCCGAGCGGAAAGCGGGAGGAGAAATCAGTATGCTTGTTCAACACGGCGAGGATATGAAAAAAGTTTCCCTTCGCCTGGAAGACCGGCTTTATCGTCCCGCCGTTGGACTGGAATTTGCCGCGCCCTTTGAAGGCGGGTTTGATCTTCAAATCGGGAAAGGTGGAGCGCTTATACGAGAGGTTGTAAAAGGAAGCCCGGCGGATACGGCGGGCCTGAAATCCGGCGACCTCATTACTGGAATTGATGGTAACTCAATATCCCCGGACAATGATCTTGCGGGTCTCATAGCATCTCATAAACCGGGTGATACAATAACATTAAAGGCAGATCGGGCTGGTGAGAAAAATCTAGAGTTCAAAGTACAGTTGGGGGAAGGAGAAAACAGCAAGCCATACCTTGGTATTCGATATGTGCCGTGGTATGGGGAGTTGGGCCGTTTTCCATTTACATTTGAGAGGGGACATATGCAGTTTTTTAATTCGGGCCCGAAATCGAAAAGAATTATTCCGAGGATTAAGATTGAAGGGAATACTTTAATAATAACAGAAAATCCGGCAGCAATTTAAAACAAAGCAGTCTGGAGGGTGAATTACGAACTCCGGTGACTTCTTTAAAAACGTTTAATGGACTTCTACTCGGCGCTGCCGGAGAAAAACCCGATAAACAGGCAGAGTTTTTACTGGACTGCCAGGCAGAAATAAACCGCATATCCCTTCACGGTGGTGCATAAACTTTAATATTCTTAATTACTATCGATAGAATATCTGCCTGCTCTCAAATACGTATGCGGATTAACTCCAAATTTCTTTTTAAACGCCAATGCAAAGTGGCTTAAACTGTTATACCCGGTGGTGTAGGCAATTTCGGATACCTGGTTTCTGCCCTCTTGAAGAAGTGTCCTGGCTGTTTCCATCCGCTTTCGACGCAGATAGCCGAACACAGTTATTCCAAATACTTTTTTAAATCCAACTTTTAACTTTGTGACATTAACACCTGCCATGCGCGCCAACTCCGTCAGAGATGGAGGATTTTGCATGTGCTGAAGTAGTATGAGTTCTGTATGGCGAATCCGCTCGACATCAACAGGGGTTAATACCAGTTTATGGCTTGAGGGGGAGTGAGAAAAACCCAACTGTCCCAAACGAAGGGCGAGTAATTCGAAGATTTTGCCTTCAAGGTACAACCGTTTCAACCCTCCCTGATAAGGACAATTTTGAATTTGTTCTAAAATAACCCGCATGGCAGGAGTCGCAGTACATTTTTGGAAATAAGGATCTTTGCGATCTTCCAATAATTTAAAGAAAGCGGTTGGAATTATTCCATCGAATTCTTCGATAAACGGATGTAAAAGCGAAGGTTCGACTACAATGCAGATGTTATGGAAACCGTAATTTTTAGGGACTTCATTTTCCACAGGGTATGGAACATATAAAATGACAGCGTCATTACAACCAACAGAAAACAAATCTTTTTCACCTTCCACGGCGACATTCGTTGACCCTTCTGATAAAATAAAAGTAAACTTTAACGGCCCGGCCGGAGAATTCACATTAGCAGTAAACTGTTCAGTTGAACTCTGAAATTTTACATCCAGTATACCTAAACCATCCAGCAAGCGGAGGCTTTGAATCGTTCCATCACCCAATTCTTTGGGTAAAGTTACCGTCTTTTCAAAATCGTCGCAGGTAAAAAAGGAAGTCCGACCGCAGATCTCACGCACAGCTTTGAAAGTGATATTCGTCTCTAAAGGCTGTTTCTCCATCGTTATCTATAAAGTATACGATGAAAATTCCTTAACCGTCAATATAAATTCCTCGACCGTTAGTTTCACTCACAGTTTCATGATATATTTTTTTAATAATATATAAGAATTATACTCGACTTTTTGGAGGTAAAGTTATGAAAAAGAATTCAATTGCAGTTGCATTAACGATGATTGCCATTCTGGTATCTATTACAAGCTGCGCAAAGCTGGCAGGTCCTTTAAATCTTGAAAAGTATCTAACAGTTATCCAGCAATCTACACCGCTGATTGCTGCCACTCAGGGAATTACCACGCGGGCCTGGGAGGAGGACAAGACACATTATGTTAATGCAGTCTTTAGGACGGATGCCGATGCCGTTGTTTCCATCAATACCGGCATTACCCAAATGGACGCGCTTATTGATGAACTGAATACCGTTGTAACCGCTGATAATAAGAATGCCTCAAGCGGCGAAGCACTGGCTGCAGCCGGAACTATCAGTCTGCCCGTATTCGGAGATTCGATTACACTTGATTACAAACTGAATTTAAGTGAGAACAAGTACGCGGCATATAGAATGGCTGTAAACGACGCCGGGGAGGCAATTGAAACTGTTGTCTTGTATAATCAATATACAATTGTATGGCCGGTAGGCAGCAGTAATAATGTCAACGATCATTATATTTTCTATGGCACCAGGAACAAAACAACCGGTCAAATCACAGTAAAATTCGCCCTCTACGCTAACAACGTGACGGACAGCTCTTTTGCCAAGCATTGGATGTGTGAGATTCAGATACCGGGTAGCCAGGCCGCCGCTGAAAAGAAATTTCAGGTCCGCTCGGCATGGGGCGGAGTGGAAAACTTCGCTTTCTTTTATTCGGTCTCCGTAGCAGGTGACAAAAACTCTCAATTTGTTGCCAAGGTACAGGGTACGGCAGTTAATACATATGTCGTTGATTCAAATTATGCCGAAGTGGCCGGGGCTGATCCGGCTGCCATAGCCCCCCAGCCCCTGGATCTTTTTACGGATGCAAATATGCCTAAGGCGGCAATTACCAATCCTTTGCTATAATAATATTCTATAGTAGAAAAATCGTCCAAACGTAAATGAGCCCTGCTTTGGCGGGGCTTCTTTGTTATAGTTGTTAAAGTGAAGAATCCTGCTTATAGACCGAATTTAAAATGGGCAGGTAAACTTTAACACGATTGTAGAATTTACCCTATAAAGTTCTTTGATAACATCGCAATAAATTCCTGGTCGGGTTCAAAAAACATGAGGCCGTAACCGCTGGCGGTTTGCCGGCTTTCACCTTCAGTGGTGAATACCCTGGCGCCTCTTACCACACGTGCAGTCGTTGATTTGTAACCTTCCGTCTCATCATCGAGCATGATCTCAATTGGTTCACCAATTTGAAAAGTGGAAAGGTCATCGGTAGAAATAAACAACCCGCCGAGGGACAAATCTTTAGTTCGGAACTCCATCAGGTTTGTTCCACCGCCTGGAAGGTTTTTGCGTACATAAGTAACCGTGGAAATATTTATCCGTTCAGTTTTCCTTTTGTCTTCTCCAGACACCATATTCTTTCTCCTCTCTCAACGTAATAGCATATAACAATAATCAAAAAAAAGAAAGAGGTATACGGTAATTGGGCTGGATGTCTAAACAGCGAAACTGCAGTGGCAGCCACTCGCGATCCAACTTCAGGTGCTTTTAAGTTGCTGCAATTTTGTAGTTATGCGCAACTTCAATCATCGATAAGAGATTTTCGACTTTAACCATGGGGAGAAGCTCAGTGGTTGATCCTATCAGATATCCCAGACCTCCGGTATCATCTATTGCTTTCTTACAGGTTTCCCGTACTTCCTCAGGTGTGCCCAGTGTCAGGAGCCGGCTGGCATCGATACCTCCCGCAAGAAAAAGTGACGGAAATTTTTTCCGTATATCCGCAATATGCATGTTTGCAGTTGTTTCCACCGGATTAAGCCCATCGATTCCAGCCATAACAAGGTCATCAAGTATCTCGTTCAAATTTCCATCGGAATGAAAGAGGCATTTTACGCCGCAATTATGATAAATGGCCACCAGCTTTTTAAGACGCGGAATGAATTCCTTTCGAAGCCATTCGGGCGGATGTATAAGGCCGGTCTTATATGCAATATCGCCATGAGTCAGCATTATCGGGACAAGCTTAAGATCAGCGATCGCTTTTGCTCTGCGAATTTCTTTTTCATTCAAAGCCTCAAGCCATTCTGATGCAAGCTGAGGTTCATCTTCCACTAAATAACTAAAAAGCTCTATCCCCGCCATTGACCTTGCATTTTCCAATCCGACATCGCTCTCCATAATAATAACTGTAGTATCTCCGATTCCTTTTTTGTGTTTCATGATTGTGTTTCTATATTCTTCAACATAAGCTTTAT
>JBFMGN010000200.1:0-6165 GCA_040752435.1 Spirochaetota bacterium | reverse complement strand
ACCGCTGACCGTTTATGGATGGGTCAGAACAAAAAGGGACTCCAAGAATCTCTGTTTTCTGGAACTGAACGACGGTTCTTGCCTTACAAACCTGCAGGTTGTGGTGGATAAAAACGAAACAGGTTTATCCGGTGTATTAGACGAGATCAATACAGGGGCAAGTGTGGAAGTTTATGGCAAACTTATTCCTTCTCCGGGTAAAAACCAGAGCGTAGAGCTCTCCGCTTTCACTATCAAACTTCTGGGTACTTCGCCGCCGGAGTACCCGCTTCAGAAAAAACGTCATTCTTTCGAATTCCTCCGTGAAATCGCCCATCTGAGGCCGCGGACAAATACTTTTTCCTCGGTTGCCCGGGTCAGAAATGCCATGAGCTTTGCAATCCATAAATTTTTTCAAGAACGGGGATTTATTTACCTTCACACTCCCATAATCACGGTCAGCGACTGCGAAGGCGCCGGGGAAATGTTCCAGGTCACCACCCTTCCTCTCGAAAACATTCCCATGACGGATGGGGAGGTAGACTTCAACAAAGATTTTTTCGGCAAGAAGACTTCCCTGACTGTAAGCGGGCAGCTTGAAGCTGAAATCTACGCCTGCGCCCTGGGTAATGTCTATACCTTCGGGCCGACCTTCAGGGCGGAGAACTCCAACACCAGCCGGCATCTGGCAGAGTTCTGGATGATAGAGCCGGAAATGGCTTTCTGCGATATTTACGGTAATATGGAGCTTGCGGAGGAGTTTTTAAAGTATATATTCGGTTATGTACTTGAGAACAGCCTGGAAGATATGGAATTTTTTAACAGATGGATCCAGGCCGGGTTGATCAAAAATCTGGAAAGTATTCTAGAAACCGACTTTCAAAGAATAACGTATACGGAAGCAATAAACGAACTGAAGCGACGGAATACGGATTTCGAATATCCTGTAGAATGGGGTTCCGATCTTCAGTCGGAACACGAAAAGTATTTGACGGAAAAAGTGTTTAAAAAGCCGGTTATTATTGTAGACTACCCGAAAGAAATAAAAGCTTTCTACATGAAAGGTAACGAAGATGGTAAAACTGTGCGGGCGATGGATCTACTGGTTCCACGGCTGGGAGAAATTATCGGCGGCAGCGAGCGAGAGTCCGATTTCAACAAACTTGAAGCACGAATAAAAGAAACGGGGCTTAACGTACCAGACTACTGGTGGTACCTGGATTTGCGGAAATACGGGAGCGTGCCTCACTCAGGTTTTGGTCTTGGTTTTGAACGCCTTATCCAGTATGTAACCGGGATGCAAAATATTCGGGATGTTATTCCATTCCCGCGGGCCGTGAAAAGTGCAGAGTTCTAATATCCGAATAGCTTTAATAATCCTGTAGATAACCATGGCAGATAGGTGATGAAAAGCACCGCCACCAACAGGGCGAGGAAAAAAGGCACGACGTTCTTGTAAATTCTCGAAAGAGGCTGATTAAACCTGTAAGAGGCCAGAAAAAGATTCAAGCCTACCGGAGGTGTGAGATATCCAAGACCGAGGTTCGACAGGAAAATCGCACCCATGTGTACCGGGTGAATGTTGAACAGTTCACTTAAGGGGAGAATAAGTGGCACAACCACCAGGGTGGCGGAAAATATGTCCATAAGACAACCTGTAATTAACAGGGCTATATTAAGCAAAAACAGGAATAGGTACTTGGAGCTGATAGTCATTTCGACCCATGCACTAAGTTTACTGGGAATTTCAGCATCAACGATAAAATACGATAAGCCTTTTGCACCTGCCAGGATTATAAGCACTCCGCCGATTATGGGCATACATTTTAAAACGACTCCGGGAATTTGTTTCAATTTAATATCTTGGTGAACAAATACTTCGATAATAAATGCATAGATGACTGCGACCGCGGCGGTCTCGATCAGGTTCGTTATTCCGCCAAAAAACCCGATAAGGATAATCACCGGCAGGAGGATTTCCCAGATCGACTCCCGTACGGCTGCCAAGGCACTTTTCAGTTTGAAAGGTATCCGTTCCACCCTGTTTTTCAAGGCTGAAATTACCCCCATGACGGACAGTGTAATTACCATCAGGAGCCCCGGTACAAGACCGCCGATGAACATATCCTTGATACCTACCTGGGCTACAACACTGTACATAATTATCGGGAGGCTGGGCGGGAACAACAGCCCGATACTGCCGGAGGCTGTAAGCAGGCCGTTGCTGAAATCCATTGAGTATCTCCCGCTGTTGACCAGTACGAAGGCGAGTAAGGCGCCCAGGGCAAGAATTGTCACACCGGTTGCCCCGGTAAAAGTCGTGAAAAAGGCAGAAACGATAACCGCCATAATTGCGAGTCCGCCGGGCAGCCAGCCGAAAAAGGCCTGGAAAAGTCTTACGAGCCTTTCGCCGGCTTTACTTTCGGAAAGCAGAAAACCTGCAAAGGTAAAAAGAGGAATAGCGGGAAGTGTATCACTAATAAGAATGTAATAGCTTTCGTTGGGTATTATCTCCAGGGGCGACATATTGCCGGCGAAGAGTATATAAGCCAGACCGCCAAGGACAACGAAAATAGGAGTGCCGCTGAAGGCCGAAAGGATAAGGATAATAAATAATGGATACACTGCAACTGAAGCAATATTATAAAAAATTTCAGTAATGGTATCGAAAACTGGCGGAAGATCTATGAAAATATAGTACAGAATATTGATAAGCGGGCTTAAGGCGAGAAGCGTACCTATCAGTATCCCCGATACCGCGACTAACCTTGAAGCCGGATTGGGAGGAGACAGGGAGATAAAACGGTACGCTATTACGGCGAATCCCGCCGGCATGATGACCGTAACAAGCTGGACTGGAAAGATTCCGACCATATTGTCGCCGCTAAACCGTATAAGAATAAAAGATAGAGAACTGAAGAAAAAAGCCACGGTTATCGATGTGGAAACAAGCGCATTAAACGTTCTTAACCAGCGGTTGAGAGGGTTTTTTATCAGATCCAGGCTGGCAACGAGGGCAAGATGTTTATTCTCCCTGGATGTAATCATGCTGCCGAGGAAAGTTATCCATAGAACAATATGGAATACATAATCACTGGAGCCTGGGATGCCTGTTTTAAAAATCCTGCGGATAAGCAATTCCAGTACGGGAAACAAGGGCAACAGACACAAAAGAACTATGGCGAGAACATTCTCTACAGGTATGAGAATATCAAATTTTTTTTTATTTGCCATGCGTCTTTCGGTATTCTTCCAGCACGTTGTTTAAAGTATCATAAATTTCTTGGGAAAATGATTTCCCCATTATCATTTGGGTAGCATTCTTAAAAGCGTTGATCCATTTTTCCTGGGATGCCGGCGGCACGGAAACGGGTTTCAACCCTAAGCTCTCCATTTCCGCGATCTTATCCGCCTCCAGTTTCGCCGTACTTCTATTTAAATCTTCAACCATCCGGTCGATTGATTCCTGGAATTGGGGTTTATACTTGTCCGGTATTTTTGACCAGGCATTCTCCGCCAGAACAATTCCACCAAGCACCGGTGCAATTTTCATATCTGTCATATACGGCACCTGTTGAAAAAAAAGAATTGTCGCCAGAGGAATAAAGTAAACGGCTTCGATTGCCCCGCTGCTCAATTTCGCGGCCAAAGCATCGGAAGTAACAGGTTCGACGTTATAGCCGAGATCAACCCAGGCCCGATACATATTCGGATCGCTGGCGGAAGTAGCCAGTTTGAGTTTTTTTAAATCTTCCGGTTCCGAAACAGGTTTTTTTGCAAAAAATTTCATCCACCCCGCCAGGGTCCAGGCTAAAACATTAAATCCGCCGTGCCTGTCCCCTCTTTCGGGTGGAATAATTTTGCTTTTAAGCAAAGGATCCACTTTTTTCAGCGCGTAAAAAAACTCTTCGTCATTACGGATTAACAGAGGCATACTCACAACGAGTGAATCAGGCGCGATATGGTTTAAACCCCAACTTGTTAACACCACACCCTGCAAAGAACCGAATTTCATCTTACCGATCATATCATCCTCGGTTCCGGCCGTACCATGGTAAAGCTTTAATACTACCTCGCCGCCCGAAATCCGGTACCATTCTTCAGCGAGGTCGTTTAAGGCCTTCCCCCATATAGTGTTGGCAGGTGTAGGGCTCCCGATCTTAATAATAATCTGCCGCCCGAAAACCGGCTGTAACACCAGTACAAAAAGAAGCAAGAGAAGAACAAACCTGAATACCTTCATTGATCTACCTCACCAGTCTTTGAATAATCTTCGACTTCCAACAGGAAAATGTCATTTATATGTTCCAGATACCATCTGGCTTTGCGCTGATTGATTATATTAACAAGCCTGGTTTCAGGATTTTTGTCGGGATCGATCGACAAGGCTTTATGTAAAAGTTCTTGAAATTCTGTGACATTCTCACTACTTTTAGCGACTGTTGCGGCCAGAGCCACATAGGGAGAAGCATCCAGCCCGTTAGAAAGTCTGACGGCTTCTTTAAAATGGTAGCGTGCCTTTTCCACGCTGCCGCCCATATCCGGCGGCATCGAGGCGTAAAAACTTATGTAAAAACTGTGAATGGCTCCATTTCCGTAGTCAGGATTCAGTTCATAGGCACGATCCATTAAGGCTTTGGCTTTCGATATTTCCAGGGTAAGCTTTATATCAAATATGTCGATTGAAATTGCCGCGATCCATCCCGCAGCAGCCCAATACAGACAGGCAACATCTTCGGCGGTCATAGGCTTCATAGCTTCCTGGATTTTATTCTTATCCAATAGCTCTCTGACCCCAGGGTGCCGAAGCTCTATTGCCCGCAGCACATAATCTCTACCCCGCAAATACAGACTTTTTGAACGGCTCCACATTTCCCGCTGTTTCTCGAATTCTCCTATTGACAGCATATCCGCCGGCGTTTGTATAAAAGCATTGGCATACATTATAAAACCGCTGCCTGTCGTCAGGAGCAGGCCGGTATGATCAGGACTCTTCGACAATAAAGTCTCGTAGAGTTTTAAGGCAAACGGCAGAGCATCCCCCACAAGCTGCGGATCATTATCACCGGTAAATACGGTACTGTCTCCGCTGCCGCCCAAGGCATCGCTTACCATTTTGATTGCCAGTTTGTCTATAGAACAGGAAAAAAAAATGAAAAGAACAGAAATCGCCAAAAATAAACTTGTCCGGATTTTCATACTCCCAATAATGACATCATTACCTTATTATTTCAACAAAATATGATTTTTTTTTAAGATTTTTCCCCGGTGAAATACCGGCTAAAACCGATAGAAATTTTTTACCCATTTTCCCGGCGCAGGAGCTTATGGAATTCCCTGTCAAAAGCATCAGCAAAAGATTTCACTTCTTTTGGGCCGAAGTTATCCTCTTCAGGGATATTGATCCCTTTTTGACGCAAGTTATGCATAAAATCCCGCATTGAAAGACGTTCGCCGATATTTTCCATGGAAAAAACCATCCCCCTGTCATTCATGGTAAGGATTCCTCTTTTAACAAGCTCTGCGGCCAGGGGTATATCCCTGGTAATTACAATATCATCCTGGCTGATGTTTTTAAGGATATATTCATCTGCCCCGCCTTCGCCCGGAGAAACCAGAACCATTGAAATTGAGTCCGACTTTAAAATTGGGATTTTCCTGTTTGCCACAAATACCGCCTTTACATGTTCCCGTATTGAGGCTCGCGCTATAATCGTCCTTACCTGTTTCGGACACGAGTCGGAATCCACCAGTATTTTCATGGTACTGTTGCCTTATACAGTTCCACCTCCCCCTGAATTGAATACACCTCCGCCGAGGCAGGAACAAGAAAAGACTCTCCTTTCTTAATCTCCAGAATCTCCCTTTTATCCCGGCTTCTAACCGTTCCATTCCCGGAAATGCATATAAAAAGCTCAATATTTCTCCTTTTATGTGCTTCATATTTCATACCCGGCCGAATGCGAAGGTGTGAGAGTTGAAACTCATCGGCCGGGGTTCGGTAGATCTGTTCCATGGGGTCGTGGGTAGTCGGGCTGATCAAAGATAATCCGCCGTCTTTAAATGTTACTATATTCAGTAATTCAGGCACATCAATGTGCTTTCCGGTCAGCCCGCCTCTCAAGACATTATCCGAATTCGCCATAAGCTCAATACCGGTTCCCTCCAGATATGCGTGCAATACTC
>JBFMGN010000020.1:0-15057 GCA_040752435.1 Spirochaetota bacterium | reverse complement strand
GTGAAAGGTTTTCTTTTTTACCTGAGAGGCTCCCGGGCGGTTGAGGTAACTGAAGAAGTGGATTTAACTGAAAGTATTTCGCGTATAGTCCGGCAAAGGACGGAGGTATAGTGCTTATTATCTTGCAACTAATAACCATTAGTCTGGAATTTCACGGTCTTTTTTAAGCTCTCCGCACCTCAACAAAAATCGAATGAGTCCGAGCCCCCTGGCTCGGTTCGGTAGGTACGGTTGAAGTTAGGATATTGGCACAACCGGCGGTATCAATCATATCTTTATCCAGCCGGGGCCACGCTCCCTGTAATACAGAGACAACCCCCGGCATTATATCTTCGATTACAAAGGCCTTAATGCGCATTTTCCCAATCTCGTTTTCAATTAAAACCATATCTCCGTCTTTAATGTTCCTCTTGTGAGCATCCAGCGGATGTATCCAGACTGCCTGCTCTTCCAGCTTCCTGTACCAGGGAATGTTGTAGTTCTGTGAATTAACCCTGTACCGCGCGTGGGGTGTCACCATCCGCAGAGGATAGTGCAAACTGCCGGAGTAGTGCCTGTAAACGGGTATAGCCGGAAAACCTGTTTTCTCGTAGCCGGCTGAGGAAATTTCAACTTTTCCGGAGGGAGTATTTAGATGATGTTTTTCTGGGTCAGTAATAAAATCCGAAAGACCGACACGTAATCCGTTTTCGGAAACGTATATGCCCGTCTCTTTAAACCTGGCCGGATCCGGAACTTCGGAAACCTCCAAAAAAGCATCGAGCCATTGGGAAGGGGTTCTACCTTCCGAAAAATCCGTAACAAAGCCAAGCCGTTCGGCTAATTCGCAGAAAATGTCATAATCATTCTTTGATTCATGGAGCGGTGCTATCGCCTGGCGTGAATAGAAAAGGCAATTATTCTCGGGAAAAATAATATCTTCCCTCTCCAGAAAGGTTGTAACCGGTAAAATAACATGACAGTACCGCGCGGTGGGGGTCATAAAATAATCGTGGCAAATAGAGAACGCTACTTTCTCAAATGCTTTTATATTTTTTTTGACATCGCTTCCCTGGGAAATATAATTCCCGCCGACATTATAGATGGCTTTTATCCCGTTGTACCCGTCGAGAACGGCATCCGCCCAACGGTAGACGGGTATATTTCGTAAATCCCCTCCATCCGGTATCACCATCTTGCCGCACACCGGCTGTTTAAGCCGGTTCCAGATATTTCCGCCGGAAGATCCTCCCGGCAGCCCGGTGTTGCCGGTCGCCAGTTGAAGAACAACGGCCATGCGAGCTGTCTCTTCTCCGCCCAATGTTCGTTGAATTGAGAGGCCCGGAATCAGGGCTGCCCGGCCGGCTCGGCCGTATTGCCGGGCAAACTCTGCAATTGTTTCTGAGTCAGTCCCGCAAATTTTTTCAGCCCACCCCGGCGTTTTCGGCGTGCCGTCCTCCCGACCTAAAATATAACTTTCTAAAGTGTTAAAACCTGTGCTGTACCGATGGATAAACTCCTGTTTTGCCAGCCCCTCGGTAATCAAAATATATAGAACGGCCGCCATAAAGGCTGTATCTGTACCGGGGAATACGGGTATCCATTGGGTACCTAACCGTTTTACAGTGGATGTTTTCCTGGGGTCAATCACTATTATGGGCACACCCTTTTTCTTTTGTTCAAGCAACCGCGCCTCCATTTCGCATCCAAACCTTGTATCTGAAATATTTGCTCCCCATAAAATAATCAACTGGGAAAATTGTAATGCTGCCGGATCAAGGCCGATAAACCTGGTTCCAAAAACATAAGGATTGATAAAATCGGAAGCGGCCGCGCTATATGTGCCGGTGGTATCGGTAAAGCCTCCAAAAAACTTTAGAAACCGCCGAGTCAGAATGGAAGTATTATGCAACGCTCCCCGGCAGGCTCCGGAACCACCCAGGAAAAGAATGGTGGATGGACCATATAACATTTTCAGTTCAGCGAGTTTAAGACTTATAATCCGAAAAGCCTCCGGCCATTCTATTTCCCGAAAATTATTCGACCCCCTCTCGCCCGTTTGCAGCAGCGGTTTTTTTAAGCGCTCCCGCGAATACACAACCAGGGGCATCCGGTACCCCCGGCTGCAACCTCGCATATACGGATTTATGCCCGGATTATCGGTTATTTTTTTAAGAATATCGTTTTCAATGTGCGCCAGCAGAGGGCAGCCGGCGCCGCAGTCTTTGTTACAGGAAACCGGAATTTGCTTCATACAAAGGGATTAGTGCTCCAGACCTTCTATGGTCTCTTTTAATTTGAATAATATCCTTTCAAGGAATGGAAAAATCGAAGCCGCTTCCTCAAAGCGGTCGTTTCTGGCACTTATTTCAATGGCGGCCGACAGCTTGTTGCAGGAGACAGCGCCTATGGTTAATGCTACACCTTTCAACGCATGGGCGGCAGACGCCACCTTCTGGAGGTTCTTTTCATTCAGCGCAGTGCGAAATTCATCAAGCCTCCCCGGAATCTCGTCTAAAAATATCTTAAGAATCTCTTTTAAAAATTCCCTATCACCCTGAACATGGCTTAAGGCTCCTTCCATATCAAGGAGCGGTCCCTTTTCAAAACCGGTAATATCCTCTGTCAAAACAATTCTCCTTTAATGGTTTCTATTCCAGAATTGATGGTTTTCGATTGTTAATTATAGAAAATTTATTGTTACAGCAGCCCAAGAGCCTTTATTTCTTCAAGCAGTTTCTGCTTCGAAATGGGCTTTGGCACATAGGCTTCACACTGAGATTTAAAAGCATCCATGATGTTCTTCGGATCGTTTAACGCCGTGGTCATAATAATTTTGACACCTCTAAAGCCGAGAACCCCCTTTTCTTTTTCAATTTCCCTTATTCTTTTTAGTACAGCCTGGCCGTCCATCTCAGGCAGCATGATATCCAGGCAAATTAAATCGTAGGGTTCTTCTTCTTTCAGAGCCAGACTAAAAGCCTCTATGGCTTCCTCTCCATCCACGGCCATATCGCATTCTCCATAGGGGGAAAGGAATTTTTGGAGGAGTTTCCTGCTGCCGAATTCATCTTCAACAATTAATACTTTCACACGCTTTTTTTCCTCGATATAATGGTTTTATGGATCATTAACCAAGAATAACCCATCAACTAACCAATTTTCAAGCTTTTATTAAAAAAGTGAAACTAAAGCCTAATAACAGACATCTTTTAAATCCTTTATTTCCCTGCACTTCTTTAATTTTCTAATAGCATCATTCTGAATTTGTCTTACCCTCTCCCGTGTAATTCCGAATCGATTCCCAATGGTTTCGAGCGTCATTGGCCCTTCTCCCGCTAAACCGAACCTCAATTGCAGAATCACTTTTTCCCGGTGGTTCAAATGCATTAACATCGCCGCGATTGTATTCTGCAGAGTAACATCAAACACCTGTTCAAAGGGTTCTTTGTTCTCGTTGTCGCTTATCAAATCGAGGAGGGATGTCATATTGCCGTCATCTATAGTTGTGTCGAGAGAGGCAATTTCATTAAAAAGATTCTGATATATTTCTATTTTTTCTCTTGGTACCTGCATAAAATCCGCCAGTTCTTCCGGAAGGGGAACCCGGCCGTATTTCTGATGCAGATACTTGGAAGCTGAAAAGCACTTCCTCATATTCGACAGGATATGCATTGGAATTCTAATAGAGCGCCCTTTATCAGAGAGGGATTTCGTAATTGCCTGCTGTATCCACCATGTCCCATAAGTGGAAAATCTGCATCCTTTGGTATAGTCGAACCTGTCAACCGCTTCAATAAGTCCAAGATTGCCCTCATTAATCAAATCAAGCAGCCCCAGGCCTCGATAGCGGTATTTTTTTGCAATAGAAACAACAAGCCGCAGATTGGATGTTATCATACGATTTTTATACTCATTCAATTGTTTCGTGAGAACGCCTTTCCCCTCGATAAAGTCCTTTTTTAAAATTCTATTTTTGCTGAATTTTGCCTCAAGCTTATTAATATTGATCTGAGTTTTCTGGATCTTTTCTCCCAGGACGAGCTCGTCGGGCCTGGTTAAGAGAGGATATTTTGCAATCTGTTTCAGATAAATTGAGAGGGAATCGGTTTCTCCTGCAGAGCTTAAGTGGAAATAGACTGATCTCTTTCGACTTCCACTGCCGGTTTGACTATCATTAGTTACATGTTCAGCTTTTTTCATATTTGCCCCTGCCGACCAACCGGAAATATCCAGCTTCCGGTTCTTTTAAAATTCTTACAGGACACAACTACTAAACTCTTTTTAACGCTTTTCCCGGTTCATTTATATTTTCTGCTTTAAAATCTCGATATCCTCCTTATAGAGTATTTTCTTTACATCCAGCAGGATCTTTACCTCATCCCCGATCTTCCCAAGACCGGAAATATAGTGTTCCTTACCGGATTCCGATTTAAAACCTGGTGCCGGTGATATATCCTTCGGGAGAATATCGTGAACTTCTGCCACGGTATCCACAATAAAGCCGATGGATGTTTTATCAACAGTTGCAATAATAATACAGGTTCTGTCGTCATATTCCCGGGGTTCCAGACGGAATCTAAGCCGGAGATCCATAACCGGGATAACTTTGCCCCGAAGGTTAATTACCCCTTTTATATATACAGGCAAATCCGGAACTGCCGTTATTTCTTGCATTTCAATTATATCCGTTACGTGTAAAATGCCTATTCCGTAGACCTCTTTGCCTAGGTTGAAAAGAAGATACTTATTTTCCTGGAAATTCTCTTCTTCGTCATCCAGAAGGAACATATCATCTTCTGCATTATTTCTAGTATGGGCCTGCGGGCTATCATGCTGTTGTAAATTACTCATGATATTTCCTCCATGCCATCCAAATGGATATATTTATAATATCACACATATAGCTATCACGCTATTTTTTTTTTAAAATAATGAGACTTTTTGAAAAACCAGTCTTCCAATTACGAAGATCCAGTTTTGAGCGTTGCAAAGGAGATTACTTTATTTTTTTTCGGAGTTTTCTGAAATTTATCTTCTTTTCTGATAGTATTGCCTGTTGATGGAACGCCTGCCGTTTTACAAGACGCCCCCGGATTAAAAGAAAAACAACACCGCCTACGATCATCATAAAACAGAGAATCTGACCGGTTGAAAAATTCCAGGGCGTTATAAACAAATATGTCGGGTTGGGAATATTTACAAACTTTATGGGAAATCCAATCCCGATATCCGGTTCTCTTACATATTCAATAAAAAAACGCACAATTCCATACCCAATCACATACATGCCCATGATAAACCCCTTAAAAGTTTTTCTTTTTCTTAAGATAAACCACAGAATCAGCCAGAGAAAAATCCCCTCGAAGAAGGCCTCGTACAACTGCGAGGGATGCCGGGGGAGATTCACCATCTGGGTCATATCGGTAATGGTTAAGCCTGCTTTTCCTGCAATTTCTTGCACCCATTTTTCCCCGGCGGGGAACCGTTCTGCACCTGGGAAAACCATTCCCCAGGGGACTGTTGCAACTCGTCCATACAACTCACCGTTGATAAAATTTCCTATCCGGCCGAAAGTATAACCCAGGGGTATTCCGGCAAAAAGCATATCTCCCCATTGGAGAACATCAATTTTTTTAACGGCGCAGTATATGATAACTGCAATAACGGCACCCAATAATCCTCCGTGGTATGACATTCCCTGAAGACCAACGTATTGGAACGACTCATCAAAAGGCCAGAAAATCAGCAGTGGATTTCTTAAATATCTTCCCGTGGTATCATACAGCAGAGTCGCCAGTAGGCGTGCACCCAGGAGAAGCCCGATTATTCCCCAGAAAAACAGGTTTACTATTTCATCCTGTTTAATATTGAGTTTTTGTTCTTTCACCTGATAGATAAATAATAAATATGCAATTGCAAAGGCAACAAGATACATAAAGCCATACCAGCGGATAGGTAATCCGGGTATAATCTCGGGATGTAACCATTCAGGGAATGGAATATAGTTTAACATACATCGCTCCTTGTTTTACGGATTTTTACTACTCTTTTTCTCGGCAATCTGGCCAATCTTTGGATCAAATATAAAAGTAACCCCTGTTTTCTTTGTTTTTGTCTGGTAAAATCTGCCGTGACTTTCAATAATGACCCCCGGATATATGGTACCTTTAACAACGATTTCCGACGGAAAGTGCTCTTCGAATTTTTCTTTAAGACTAAATAAACGCAATCCTCTCTTTTCAATTAATTTCAGCATTTTCAGTTTTTCCTGCCGCGCCTGTTCCAGCCGGTTTCTTTCGGAACTTTTTTCCATGCGTTTCATATATGCATCAATTTCCAAAAGTTTTTGTTTTACCTTCTCGATCTCTTTTCCTTCGAGTTCCATCTGGTCGGCAATAAGATAATCCTGCCCAAAGGATATTTCAGTTCTCACACCGCTTTCCGACCCGAGATTCATAGCCTCGATTCCTTTTCTGGCGCGCACCAGTCCCCCGACTAGGTTGCCTTTATCTGATTCCAGGGATAACTTTCCATTACATTTTACATGTGACCGCAGGCAAAAATTCTTAATCGTAATATCTCCCACCGCCAGCAGCGTTGCATGCTCAATAAAAGAAGCCCGAATATTCTTTTTGGTCCGCAGAACTGCCTTGCCTGCTCCTTTTATACCCTGACCGACTACAATATCCCCATCGGAAGTTAAAAGCGCCGCCTCCACCCCTTCCCCGACAAATATGCCGTCCCCGGCAATGATAAAAAATCCAGTCTCCACCGACCCTTTTATCCGAACCGCGCCGGAAAATCGAATATTTCCGGTTTTCAAGTTTACATTTCCATTTACCGGGTGAATATCCTTAATATCTATAAAATTCCGCTCATAAACCAGTTCACCGCTTTTTAAAGCCGATAAAACAGTACTACCATCCGCTTCTTTATCTGTCTTTATATTGCTGCCAAACTCAATATCAATTGACTGCACAGTCCTGGCCGTTACTTTTTTACCGGTAATGTCCCACCCATCTTCGGGTTTGACATCACCGGAGGTAAGTTTTGCTATTATCTGTCCGGCCTTGACTGTCGTAATAGTATTCAGGTTTTTATAATCTGCACTACCGTTATGGCGGATTTTTACCTTTTCCCCGGAGGCAAAATCAACAAGAAATTTCAACTGATGGCTCGTTCCATCAATCGGAGGCCTTCCTACAGCAAAGGTAAGATTTTTTACCGGTTCGCCTTTCAACGCTTTTTCCAGAGCACTGGACAAGAGCGAAGAATCGATGCCCGCTTTAATCCCCTTCTCCGCTATTGCCTTGTTTACCATTTCCAAGGTTACCGGTTCGCCCGTTCCCTCGGCCGGTGTAATGTCCAGGGCGGCACTCATAGTATCCTCTGAAATACTGATTGAACATTCTCCGTCCCGGTGCGGGCGCACTCGAAGCCAGCAGGCATCATCCTTCCTGGCTATATCCAATATACCGACTGTTTCTGCGGTGACCCCCCCCTGCTCCAGCTTTACATTCTCAAAGAGTTTTATGGCAGGTATATTTCCGGGAAGCCCCTCAATCGCTTTACCGTAAACATCCATGCCGCTCTGTCCCTTCTCGGACTTCGGAGTACGCAAAACCGGTTGATTCCGTACAACCATTGCCATATCCTGGACATCATCCATGGGAAATTCGGCCATTGATTGAATTCCGGCCAGCGATTCCATATTCTTCGCCTTATTTCTGATCACCTCCCGCTTAGCAGAATCAAGAAAAGGTACAGAAATTGTTACTTCCGTATCTTTCGCCTGTGTCGGGCTTTTTCCTTCAACCAGCAGAAAGTCCTTAAGCTCCATATCCTGGCCGCGATAGAAATCGAGAATACCCTGTTTTATCTTTTCAAAATCCAAGTCTTTCAGCCTACTTACCCGTAAAGCCGCGGCAACATCCTTCAATATCAGGGGTTTCCCTTTCCCCCGCCCTTTCCTTAAGGTTAAAGTTGCCTTCAATTTATCTTCTGTCACCTCGATGTTGAAAGCCGAATCCAGATCCAGATTAATACAAATCCGGTTAAGGTCTTTCTTGGCTTTGACAGCATTATAAATGAGGGCTTTTAGTTGTTCCGCCGGAATAAGACTGTCCGCCGGATAACCAAGGTTTTTTATCGCTTGATAAATCTCCTCAGGCGAGGGGGGATTGGTCAATGGATTTCCGGCCTTAAAATCGAGCAAGCAGGTTGCATTGTCCTTTGAAAGATACACCTTCCAGTCATGGGTTTGGAAGGGTATGATCTCAGCCCAATTCTTGCCTCTCCGAAGAAAACCGGTGGCGGTAGAGATAATTTCGCCTCCCTTCCTTTCGATACCCCTGCCTGCATACAACGACGGCTCAGAAATGATATCAGGCAGCACGACCGCGCCAAAAACAGTTTTTCCCGGCTTTCCGGGTTTTTCAGGATAAATTACAGCCAGTTTCATTCCTTCCTGGACAAAGGCGGTGCCTGTCACCACCGGGTCTATATCCACCTTTTCCTCTATCTTACGTTTTTCAACGACCTCCAGAATTTCTTCCTTGAGGGGCATTAATGGCAATTTTGATTTCCTCAGTACTTTCTTCTTTACTTTGACCTTTTCTACTCGAGTTTTAGTTATATTGGGAAAGCCGGCAGCCTGGAAAACTTTTTCCGATTCCGAAATTAAGTTTTCAGGCAGTGATAATGCCTCCCACTTAACTTCCTCAGGCACCGGGGGTTCCGGTATAAGGCCGCGGGCAATTACCACAGCCGCCGGTTGCGCCTTAATTCTACTAAGCTCTGTGAGAGCATTTTCTACGGAACCCTGGTTGAATCCCTCCCGCACCTGTTTTTTTGCAAGAAGTTCGAGTACACTGGAAACATCCCACTCTTCACCTGACGGATCCGGCGTCATGGTGAGTTTTACCTCGCAATCATTATCAGTAATCGTTATGTCTGCTTTTCCTTTGATTTTGATACTCATTATAGTCCGATAAAACCCGACTTACACTTTGAAACCGGCGCTTGCGGCTTTTAACAGCTTTGACTTAATCAGATAATTTTCTTTTTTCAACCGATTTATTTCATACTGCTGCGTTTTTATCGTTTCAATCAGATCGCCCTGAGTCAAGGCGCCGCTGTGAAGCAAATCTTCAAGATACTGCATCTTCATCTCGAAATCAACTTCGGCTTCCATCTCAGCCTCCTGATAACTTTCATCAAGAGTCTGAAAATCGAGCGGGCTTACTGCCCGGGTGCTATCCTGGATAAGTTTATCGGCGATTCTATAGATGGCCTGTGAAAGCACAGACTGGGGTTTATAAATGATAATTGGAATTCTGGATTTCAGAGCTATATCCTGGAGAGAGTCTTTATAGATTATCCCCACATGTTCCATATCTATATCCAGGTATTCCTTGCAGGACCGGCGTAATTTACCCGCCCTGGAAGACTCATTCGGATCTTCCAACAAATTGAAAATAAGCCTGGGATGAAAGTTATCGATCTTATTCTGAAATTTGCCGTAGCTTTCAGGATCTACTTCCCTGACCTCCTGCAACAGCCGCGGTACATACACCCTTTGCAGCGGGGAACCCGATTGACTTAAGCCGGCGATATAATTGTTGGCGGCGGAATTTTTCCGGAAAGAGGAACGCATGATTCGAAAAACCGCGTTCTTTAAAAAAAGATAGGCATTTAAGTTGGCGGTAGGGGTAGGATCGGTTACAATAAGACCTGAACCCGAGGATAAAAAAAAATCTATTGTATTGAAATGTGAACCCGCGCCAAGGTCCATTACTACACAATCAGCCTTGAGAGAGAGAAGGCGTCTGATAATCATCTGTTTTTGTGAACTTTTTATATTTGCGATACCTGGAATTTCCGCATCCCCGGGAATAAAACGGAGATTTTTATATGGGGTTTCAAGGATGATATCCTCAAACTGCATGCTGGAATTGGTCAGGAAAGTTCCAAAACCTTTTTGAACCCCATGGATTCCCAGCATGAGGTGTAGATCTGAACCACCCAGGTCAAGATCGGCGATTACAACATTCTTTCCCGCTTGAGCTAATGCGATAGAAAGGTTTGCCGCAATGAGAGTTTTACCTACCCCACCTTTCCCGCTGGCAACAGGTAGAATCTGCATTTACTCCTCCTCTATCCGCACGCCTTTCCATTCCGGCAGGTTCTCGGTACCGTTTTTTCCACTCCCCCGCGCCAGATCGGATTTACCGGTTTTTTTCGGTTTATAAAATAATAAAAAGATGAAAAAAGAAAAATCGATGGCAGCCACAAATCCGAAGATAATCAATGCAATGGATGAAAGACCGCCTATGCTTAAGGAAACACCTTCAATGGCTGTGCTGGCCGTATTTCTGAAAATGAGCAGCATGAGTTTTGCGCCTATTTGAAAAATACCGCTCTCAAAAATAATAAGGCTCGCACCGGAAAAAAACCCAAGTAGTTTGCCGACTGTAAGCAGCCTGGCAAAGGCGGAGTACTTGCCAGGTAAACTCCACATAAAAAAAAAGCCGGCGGCCATAAGAAGCTGAGCAGATCCCAGATACACAAGAAGCATAAGCACCCCCCTGTTCATAAGGGGATTAATATAGAGCGTAATTATCGACAGAAGAATTATAAATCGCACCATCTCCCAGAGCGTACCGAGGAAACAAACATGTCTTTTCACCTTCATTAGAGTAAAAGTGTACGTACAGTCTGTTCCCTGGTCAAGTGGACAGTTGACAAAGAAAGATGATCCTCTAGAATGGAGTAGAAAATGGAGTAATGTATGAAAAAAAATGAGCGGCTTACCTGGATCGGCACCTCCGCAGGACTCCTGGTAATTCTGACACTGGTCACTTTCATTCCCAGCGCTCTGGCAGAGACAAATAGTGGAAAAACGCAGCAATATCTCGATCTGTTCAGTCAAATTTTCAGATTTGTTCAAAACAATTACGTCGATGAAATGGAACCAAAAAAATTGTTTGACGGCGCGTTAAAAGGACTCTTTGAAAGTCTGAATGATCCTCATTCCACGTATTTAACAGCCAAGGATATGCAGGAATTAGGCGATACAACTTCCGGAAAATTCGGCGGAGTCGGGCTTTACATATCAAAATCCGTTAAAGGACAAGATAATGAACCGCCTGCACCGGATTATTCCCCCTATGTAAGAATCATAGCCCCGATAGAAGATACCCCCGCAGCCCATGCGGGTATATCGGCCGGTGACCTGATAACCAAAATAGGCGATGAATCTACTGAAGATATGACTATCGATCAGGTTCTTGAGAAACTGCGAGGGGCTCCGGGAACGGACGTGACTGTGACCATAATGCGGGGCGAGAAGATGACGTTTCAAGTTACTCTTAAGCGAGCCTTAATAGAAGTTCCCACCGTTAAACAGGCGATGATTCCGGGGGGCATTGCATATCTTCGGATAATACAATTTACACCCCTTACGGAAAGCAAAGTGCGGGAGGCAATCGAGTTTTTCAATGCCCACAATTATAAGGCCCTTATTATTGATGTCCGAAGCAACCCGGGGGGGCTGCTTACATCGGTGGTCGATACTGCCGATCTTTTTCTTTCAGAAGGTACGATTGTCAGTACCCGTTCCAGGGTCGCCTCTGAAAACGCAGTTTTTACGGCGCGTAGGAGTGTATTGGTGGCGGAAAATATTCCCATGGTGGTTCTCATTGACAGGGGTGCGGCCTCTGCCGCCGAAATTCTTGCCGGCGCTCTTAAAGACACGCAGCGGGCCTATCTGATAGGCGAAAAAACCTTCGGAAAGGGGTCGGTTCAGCAGGTGAAATCCTTCAGTGAAGGTGGTTTTAAGTTAACCATGTCCAGGTATTTTACCCCATCCGGGGTTAACATCGATAAAATAGGAATAACACCTGACAAAGAGGTAAAGGAACGGGAGTTTACAGAAGAAGAGACTAAATCATACAAAAGACTCATCGAGGAAAACGCAGTTCCCGCCTTTGTAAAGAGTAACCCGAACCCCGGTAATCAAGAAATCAATACGTTTATAACAAATTTGAAAAAAACCGGCCTGGTTTTGGAAGATAGAATTTTGAAACGCCTTATTAAAAACGAAGTAAACAGAACCAACAATTCACCGCCGGTTTATGATTTGGAATTCGATATTGTCCTTCGTGAAGCTGTGAGGATGCTCAATGCCGGTGAAGTCAAGGGAAAATAACAGATGGTTTTTACAAGTTTAAAAATTAACACACAAGAAAAAACCGGGTTTATCGATATCAGCGGCCAGATAAAAAAAACGGTCATGTCCGCCGGAATAGGAAACGGGCTTTGCAGTATTTATATCCCCCATACCACAGCCGGTGTTACTATTAACGAAGCGGCCGACCCTTCGGTTGAGAGGGATATTTTAAAAGAGTTGAATAAAATCGTACCGTTTCAAGATGGCTACGACCATCGTGAAGGCAACTCAGCCGCCCATATAAAAGCCTCCCTGGTGGGATCTGGTGTTACCATACCGATCTGCCAGGGCAAGCTGGTCTTAGGAACCTGGCAGGGGATATTCTTCTGTGAATTTGACGGTCCGAGAACCAGAACCATCTATGTATCCCTGCTTTCATGAATTAGAATGAGGCAGTTTCTCCTTCCGCCGGATTATGCCGGTGAAAATGAGATTGTTATTCACGGAAATGATCATCATTACTTAAAAAATGTGCTGCGTATAAAAACCGGTGAAAGGTTTATGGGGATTGACAGGTCGGGTACTCAATACATTTTATCCGCCGTAAAAATCAGTTCAGATGCTTCCTATTTTACAGTGCAAAAAGGGCGGCGGCATAACGCAACAGAAAATGAGAGGGCCATAACACTTTTCCAATGCCTCCCGAAAGGGAAAAAAATGGAACAGATTATCCGGCAGGCCGTTGAAGCCGGTATTTCTCAAATTATACCCCTGGAAAGTGATTACTCGATCCCGAAAATCAAAGATCTTGAGATGGAAAAAAAGGTTCACAAATGGAACAGGATTGTCAAAGAAGCAGTCCAGCAATGCGGCGCACCATCAATCCCACAGATGCAGAAACCATTAAAACTTGCGGAGATCGAAGGAATATGGCCGAAATCCGAACCCGGTATTTTTTTTCATCAAAAACCACTTGATAACAAGACGCTGCACGAGTATCTTTCAGCGTGTTCAAAAAAGATAGCTATAGTGATCGGCCCGGAAGGAGGGTTTTCCGAAAAAGAAATTCACTTTCTCCTGGAATACGGCTTTAAACCCGTCTATCTTGGGCCAACAGTCCTTAGAACGGAAACAGCCGCACTTTTTGCAATCGCGGCTGTAAAAATAATAGTGCTGGAGAACAGTTCGTGGAAAGTTCAGTCTCAAAAAAAACCCGGATCGAATTACTGAAGATGCCTGTTGATATCCTCCACCCCGACGACCTGGAGGAGACGATAAAAAGCATGATACAGGATAATGAAGTCCATCAAATTGTGCTTTTAAGCCTTAAAGATCTTATTACGGCGCGCCGTAATGAGGAACTTAAAGCCTGCATTAAACAGGCAAGTCTGGTGCTGCCTATCTCACCGGGGATCATAAAAGGCGCCAAATTCCTGAATAAAGGTATTCCGCTCCGATACATGCCCTTCGATTTTGTAATACGGTTGCTCGGTATCCTTGAACAGATGGGGAAATCCGTCTATCTGCTCGGTTCCCGGCCTGCATGGCTGCAAATTTCAGAGAGCAATCTACGCACATCTTTCCCCGGGTTGAAAATAGTAGGCCGCTGCTCCGGCTACTTCCAGAAAGCAATGAAAAAAGATATTGTACTGGCTATTAAAAAGGCTGCCCCCACTCTTCTTCTTGCCGGTAAGGGGTTAATTGGACAGAATCTTTGGATATATGAGCATAAAAAACAGTTCAGTCCCGGAATATTTCTCTGGTGCGGTGATTGTTATGAAATCTTTTCCGGTCGTAAAAAAAGAATTTCCCGCGAGCTTTGGAATAAAGGACTCGATTTTATCCCGGAGTTTTTTAAGGCCCCCTGGAGAATTTTCAGGCTCTTGCTGTATCTTTACTACCATCTCCTCCTGCTTGTTTATAAAATACAGAAACTGTAATCAGTTATCGGACATCTTTAGATATTCGTAAATCTCCTTCAACCTCCCTTGCATTTTACTGATAATAAGACGGCCGATCGCATCCCGGGCTCCCGGAACAAAAAGAACAAATCCCAAAAAATCCGTTATGAAGCCCGGCGTCACAAGCAGAACAGCCCCCACCAAAACTCCCGCGAAGCTGATAAACTCATTATTCGGATAGTACCCTTCTTTTATCTTCCGGCCGATTATATCCAGAAGCTTTCGAACCTGGTTATAGGCTGCCAAAACACCTATCAGGCCGGTGGCTGCTACCAGGGCCAGGATAAGATATTTACCGAAAATAGTACTGAGATAAAGAATAAGAAAGATTTCACAGAGAGGGAGCAAAGAATAGAGGAGTAAAAGGAAAAGCAGTTTAATAATAAAACCCTTGTCAAAAAGGCGGATCATGAAGTGAATGTCCAGCATACGTTCATAGTATCATGGGTATCCTAATAGAACAAGTATGAATATAATCCTTAAGGTTATGACTTTAATACTGCGGATCTCGTGTATCTCTGTGTTAAATTCCTCTTGAACCATAGTCTATCGAGAATAACAATCCGTCCCAATATAAAATAAGACATTTTAAACAAAAAATCCGCTTTCTCAAGCGGATTTTCCACAACAACTGCTCACTATTAATTATTCATTTTCCATTATTAATTGGACTAAAACGGTGAAGACGTTTTAGTCCGCGCGCCTCGCAAAGCGGAAGCCTAAGTCGATGCTCTCGGCGTTCGGGCGGCTGCTGTACACGTCGCCCACTCGCAGGAAGATGGCGTCGTGGGCCCAGCTCCCACCCCGTTCCACCCGGAGAGACCCGCTTAGATCAAAGCACCACTCCCACACGTTGCCGCTCATGTCGTAGAGGCCCAGAGAGTTGGCGGTCTTGCTTTTCACCCCGGCTGTACCGCTCACCCCTGTCGATTGCCAGACTGAACC
>JBFMGN010000002.1:0-25056 GCA_040752435.1 Spirochaetota bacterium | reverse complement strand
TAAATGATGGGCATCTTAAAAAACCATATATTTTTTACGAAGATATAGATCCAGTCCGGGAATTAGTTCTTCTTCGCAATAAGCTGCTTTGCCTTTTGGGCAATATGTTCGGCTGTCAAATGAAACCGCTTCATCAGCTCCCAGGGCCCGCCGGATTCACCGAACCTGTCTTTAACGCCGATCATCCCGAAGACGAGCCGGGTATTATAACCGCGGTTGCAGTTAATTACCGAGGAGACAATACCGCCGAAACCGCCTGCCTGATGCTCCTCGCAGGTGATAACCGCGCCGGTTTCCGCCACGGCGCGCATGATAGCCTCTTTATCAACCGGCTTTACAGTATGAATATTGATTACCCGTGATTCAATTCCGAACTCCTCCTTGAGAATCCAGGCGGCTCGCATGGCCTCCGGCACCATCGGCCCGCAGGCCAGAAGAGCGACATCCTCCTGCTCATCCCGGTACTCTTCTGCCAGCGCAGTTTCAAAGGCAGCGGCAAAGCTCGCCTGAGGGCCCCGGTAACGAATGACATTGGCCTTACCGAACTCAAGGGGCGTATTTTCATTAGTGATGAGGGGGGTTGCTTCCCGGGCAAAGCGGAGGTAAACCGGACCATGCAGGTCAAATATGGCGATTTTTGTCAGGCGTTCGGTTTCCATCGAATCGCACGGTACAACGACCCGCATGTTGGGCAGAATCGACATCAAGGCTATCTCTTCCAGCGCCTGATGAGTCGCGCCGTCCATTCCTACTGAAACACCCCCGTGGGCACCGGCGATTTTTACATTCAAGTTATCATAACAAATGGTGGTACGTATCTGGTCCCAGGGGCGGCCGGAAGCGAATACTCCGTAGGTGCCGGTAATTGGAATCTTGCCCGCCAGGGCCAATCCGGCGGCCACAGTCATCATATTCTGCTCGGCAATGCCGATACTGATCATCCGCCGTTTCCGCTCTGGATATTTGGCATAAAAATCGGTGATCTTAATCGAACCGGAAATATCGGCTTGAATTGTAACGAGCCGCTCATCTTCACCGTACTTACTGAGGCACTTTCCAAAACCGAAACGGGTAGGCTCCATCTCGACCTTCATCCGCGTATCAAAATTCCACCAATAATTCCTGGAAAACCTGGGCATTTCCCGCTCCAGGCTCTCTTCCTGTTTCGCCTGGTAGGCTTGGGCCGCGGCAAAGAGTTTTTCCACCCTGTCTTTATTGAACGCGGGGCAATTGATATCTGCGAGGGCCTGCGTAAACTGTTCATCGGTCTGAGTGGCGACCCCGTGCCAGCCGGCTTCATTCTCCATGAACGAAACCCCTTTGCCCTTTACCGTGTCGGCTATAATGACAGTCGGCCGGCCTTTATTATTTTTCGCCTCTCGAAAAGCATCGAGGATCTGTCCCATATTATGGCCGTCAATCTCTATCACGTACCAGCCGAAAGAGAGGTACTTCTCCTTCAAAGGCTCAATATTCATCACCTCATTAACCCAGCCATCGATCTGCAGCCTGTTTCTGTCGATGATTGCGCAGAGGTTATCGAGTTTGAAATGCCCGGCTGCCATAGCCGCTTCCCAGATACTTCCCTCCTGTTGTTCCCCATCGCCCATGATGCAGTAGACGCGGTACGATTTTCCATCCAGCTTAGCGGCGATGGCGCTTCCCACCGCAATACTTAAGCCCTGTCCCAGCGAACCGCTGGAGACCTCTACCCCCGCCAGATTCGGAGCATGGGGATGCCCCTGGAAGGGGCTGCCGAGCCGGCGCAGGGTTACAACCTCCTCGGCCGGGTAGAATCCCGCCTTAGCCAGCGCGGCGTACAGGGCGGGCGCTTTATGACCGGCCGAAAAGAATATTCGGTCTCTTTCTTCCCAGGCAGGGTTTTTCGGGTCAAGCCGCGCTTCGTTCAGAAACAGAGCAGAAGTAATATCCATAATCGAAAGCGTGCCGCCCGGATGCCCGGAACGGGCCGCGTGAATACTCAAGAGGTTCAAGGCCCGCATTTCGGCCGCCGCTTCTATCAACTGTTCCTTATTCAATTTTTTCTCTTGTCCGGTGGTAGAATCGATCAATCCCATAATTCCATCCCATCCTTAACTTTCTATAAACCTTTTGAACTTTAAAAGCCCCTCTTCTATCTGCTCCAGATCAATACCGGCGTAGGCCAGGCGAATATACTTTTCTCTCTCTCCGGGCAGGGCCCGTCCGAAATGAAGCCTGGTACAGAAGGAAACACCGGTTTCCTCAAGGGCTTTTATCCTAAACTCATTATAATCCTCAATTCCCTTGCGGCGCATGGCCTCGGTTACATTAGGAAACAGATAGAAGGTTGCCTTTGGCTTGAAGCATCTGATACCCTTTATGGATTGCAAAATGTCCACCGCCCTGTCCCGGCGTTCCTTTAATATTTCAATGATTTTTTTTGGACTACTCTGATCCCCTGTTAAGCCCTCAATGGCGCCGTACTGTATGAAATGATTGGAACATGACTCATCATTTACATTAAGTTTGGCAATCTGCTCTATTATTGCCTGTGGACCAATGGCCGCGCCCAAGCGCCAGCCTGTCATAGCAAACTTTTTCGAGAAGGTATAAAGAATAACACACCGTTCCTCCATATCCGGCAGGGTTACCAGTGATTGTGATTTCCCCTCGTAACGCATATCGAAGTAAGCCTCATCACAGAGAACCATCAGGTCGTACTTGCGGACCAGCTCGGCAATTCTATTAAGCTCATCCTGGGAAGATTCGGCCGCCATCGGATTCTGGGGACTGTTAAAAACCAGGAAACGGGTTTTAGGGGTAAGGCTGCGTTCAATTTCTTCAAGCTTTATCTCGAAATTTTCTTTCCCTTCCGCATAGCCGTAAGGGATTGCTTTCCCGCCATGAAATTCAATGATCGATTCGTAGATGGGATAGCCGGGATTCGGGTAGAGCACTTCATCCCCCGGGTTCATCAAAACCAGGAAGAACTTGCCGATTACCGGTTTCCCACCCGGCTGGATGGCTACATTTTCTTTTGTGTAGGAAGTACCATGGGATTTGTTAATGTCTCTGGCAAGTGCTTCCCGAAGCGGAGAGATACCGGCATTAGGGCAGTAGCCGGTCTTGCCTTCTTGCATGGCCTTTATCGCCGCCGCCATTACGTTTTCCGGTGTTTTAAGATTTATATCCCCTAGATGAAAGGGATACACTGTATTCCCCCTGGCCGCAAAGGCATTGGCCTCCAGGGAAACGGCAAAAGCGGTCTCCGTTCCAAGACGGCCTACTCTTTCAGCTAACTCCATCATTTTCTCCTTATAAGAGATACCTATAAAACATAAGGAACTTTTAAATTATATCCCTTGTATACCACGAAAGTTTCCGTTGACTGCACATCCTTGATACGGGACATTTCCTCGGTAAAGAATTTTAGGAAAGTAAGATTTTCATTCAATAGAACGGTCAACATCAGATCGTAACGCCCTGTTACCACGCCGACCCAGACAACTCCCCGTAATTTACTGAACTCCTCAGCCTTACTAACAAGGCTCATGGTATCAAGTTTGACGCCGATTATAGCCAGGGTAAGGCCGGGCACTAATTCAGGATCCACCAGGCCGGCAATATCCAGAATTTGTTCATCCTGCATTTTGTTAACCCGGGCCCGGATCGTATTTTCCGTCACCGATAAAACCTCGGCGATTTCTTTAAACGACTTTCTTCCATCACGAAGATGTTTAAGGATAGATACGTTAAGATCGTCTATTTTCATTGATCCTCCTTATATAGCTATAATAACATTTTACATTTATGTCAATAAAATATTAAAATTTTAATTATAAACTCATTTATTTTAATTTTCATTAATGTTATTAGAAAAATATATAGTAGATCTATGGGATCATTACTGCCTTCATTTTTCTTATTTTATAATATACGGTAACATAGCGTAAAAGGCCGAACAGATCTCCAAATCATCGATCCTGTTTGTCTCATTCGGGGCATGGGCCTGTTTTTCATCCCCGGGACCGAATCCGATGCTGGGAATCCGGTGCCGGCCGCAGACAGAAACCGCATTGGTAGAGAACGTCCACTTATCCACTACCGGTTCTCTGCCGAAAAGCTCCCGGTAAGCCTGTACGCCGCTCCGCACGAGAGGATGGTTTTCGGGGATCTTCCAGGTGGGAAAGTAAAGCTCCTGGCTGTAATCCGTGCCCTTATACCCTTTCTTCGTGTAGAGGGGCATCTCCACGCGGTGTACATCCGCGCCCATATACTTTTTTACCTGGTTGATGGCAATTTCAGCATTCTCTCCCCAGGTCAAGCGCCTGTCCAGATAGATCATTCCCTCGTCGGGAACAGCGCATTGGGAAGGACCGTGAGCATCAATCTGCGACACAACAATCGTGCCTTTTCCCAGAAAGCCATCGTCATCGGGTTTCAGATCGGAGTTAAGTTTTTCCACCGCCAGGGCGGCCCGGGCGGCCTTGTAGGCGGCGTTTACCCCGCGCTCCGGCGCGGAACCGTGGCAGGAAATACCCTTGAACCGGCACACAATTTCCATTCTTCCCCGATGCCCGCGGGTAAGCTGTAAGCTGGTGGGTTCGGTGCTTACAAAGAAATCAGGCACCAGTTTTTCTTCTTCGATCAGGTACTTCCAGCACATTCCGTCACAGTCTTCTTCCATAACGGTGAAGGTAAAATAAATGCTGTAATCTCCCTCGTACCCCTGTTCCTTCAAAATACGTCCGGCTGTAAGCATGGAAGCCGCACCACCTTTCTGGTCGGTCGCACCCCGGCCATAAACAAGGCCGTCTCTGATGAGACCGGAAAAAGGATCGTGCTCCCACTGGCTCTCGTCGCCAGCCTCCACGATATCAATATGCGCATCAAAGGCGAGCTTTTTGGGTCCACTTCCTATTCGCCCCACGACACTTCCCAGACCATCGATCCTGACTTCATCGAGGCCCGCTTCCCTGGCCAGCTCGACGATCTTCTTACACACCGCTTCCTCTTTGCCGCTGTAGGAAGGAATCTTGACTATGGCCGAAAGGTTATTGGCGGTATAATCTCTGTACTTTTTTGCCTTTTTCCGTATTTCTTCGCTTAAACCCATGCTGCCTCCGTCCAGTTAAAATACTGTCACTCCAGGTTATCCATATTTTCCCAGAGCCGCCGGGCGGCTTTCCGGGCTTGCTCGTAAATCGACCGAAGGTCGAAGGGGAACTGCCTGTTTTCATAAACGATCCGTCCATTAATGATGACGGTATTAACATCCCTGGAACCCATGCCGAAGGCCATGTGGCCGGCGATATTTTCTGCCACGAGGGGTGTCGGGCTTAAATAGTCTGAAATAACCAGATCGGCTTTATATCCGGGTTCGAGTTGGCCGAATTTCTCTCCAAAATTCCTCTCCAGCAGGATGTTCCCGTTCTGCAGGAATCTTAAGAAGCCGTCCGGCCAGAGGGGACCGTTGTCATCCTTGTGTTTGAAATAGGCGAACTTGAGCTCTTCATACATATCACTCCCGATTCCGTCTGTTCCAAGCGCCAGATTCTTGACTTCCGCCAATCTACGGCTATACCCTACCCCGTTGTTCATGTTGGAACGGGGATTGTGAACCAGGAAACAATCGTGCTGGTTAAGAAGCCCGATATCATTTTCCGAGAGATGCACCCCGTGCACAATAATCCCCTTGCTGTTCAACAGGTGAAAACCGGCCAGGCGTTCAAGAACATCCTTTCCATAGACCGCATGGGAATGCAGGGCATCGTACTTATCCTCGGCCACATGGATATGAATCCCCCGTCCGGTTACCTGTACCGCCTCAGCCAGGAGGGCAAGCCCTTCATCCGGGAGTGTGAAGGGGGCATGCCCGCCGATCAGCGCTTCCACAAGATGATGTTCATCATCCCTGCCGGCATCAACGCTTTCAGCAAACGCAATATTCTCTTCCACCTCGGCTCTCATCTGGGTAATGCCGTTTCTATCGGTAACTTCAAAACAGGTAATCCCCCGTAAACCCGCTTTTTCAAACCCGTCTTTCAGTACCTTTAAAGAACCCTTGATAAAAGAAGGCGAGGCATGATGATCTATCACGGCCGTAGTTCCGGATTTAACGGCCTCTAACGCGCCAACCAGGCCGCTGTAATACAGAATCTCCTCATCAATCCCCCGGTCCAGGCGCCACCAGAGGTTCTTCAGTATGGATACAAAATCCGGGGAGGGTTTTATCCCGGCCATAATCCCCCTGGCCAGTCCTGAATAGAAGTGATTATGACTGCAGACCAGGCCGGGCGACAGAATACGACCATCCAGAGCCAGCACCCTGTCAGCCTTATACCTGCTCGCGATGTTCTGGCCGACAGCAATAATTTTTGTTCCGTCAACCACCAGATCGACCCCGTGGCGGACGGAGGGCGGATCGAACTGTAACGTAGTGGCATTTTTTAAAACAAGCATAATCTTTTCTCCTTGCCTGCCTAAGACTTTAGTTTTCTACCGGACCGAGCAGGCGGCTGTATCTTTTAACGACATGCCCGATTATCTTAAGCGCTTTGGAAAGATTTTCATCCCGGCCGCCCCCTTCGGCACCCCTTAAATTACCCTCTTTATCCAGGGTAAAAATGAATAGTTTCCCCTTCAGCCGCAGTTTTATCTCATTGCCTGTGACCAGAAAGCCGTTATTTTCACTTTCCTTAAAGTCTTCAGGCAGATTGAAGATGGTGAACTTATCAGTAAAAGGCCGTCCGTCATAAGGGCAAAACCGGGCGCAGTTACCGCATTCATTACAGTACGCATCGAGATGTACGATCTGGAAAGCATCGCGGAATCCGCCCAGTCCTGCGACCGGAAGCGCGATATTTGCCCGGTTGGGGCAGACCTCAACACATTTATTGCACACATAGTTACATTCCAGGCATCGGGCCGCCTCGTTAAGCGCGAAAGCCTCCTCCGTTCCGGTGGGAGCGATCGATGCTCGTAAGCCGGCTTTTTTCTGAAAAATATCTTCCAAAGGGGAGCAGCCCGCCGGTGATAAGGGGGATTCTTCCGGTTTCCAGGCGGAATCCTCTTTTCTGCAGATAGCCGCGGCCGCCTTTCCAGCCAGAGCGATACACTGAACAACAGTGGACGGTCCTGTCAGGGCGTCGCCGATGAGAAAAACATTTTCAACGGTCGTAGCCGGATCCGAAGGATCAGCCCCTTTCAGACCTTTCTCACCCGGCTCAAGACCACAGGCTTTAAGGGCGTCCAAATCCACCTGCTCGCCGACCGCGGTTATAAGGGTATCGATCTGTTTCTCAACTACCTCATCCGTAGGAAGCGGCCGTCGTCTTCCACTCTCATCCGCCTCCGCGAGTTTCATTACCCTTAAGGTGAGGGTACCGTCCGAGGTAAAGCTTTCCGGATTCAGACGAAAGGAGAATTCCACCCCCTCGGCCCGGGCCAGTTCATACTCCTCCCTGTCCGCCGGCATTTCGGCCTCGGTTCTCCGGTAGAACACGGACACTTTTTCCACTCCCCGGACCTTGAGAGCCGCCCGGGCGCTGTCTATGGCGGTGTTACCGCCGCCCACCACTCCCACCCGGCGGCCAAGGGAGACTGCTTCGCTTTTTTGGTGAAACGCACTAAGGAACTTAAGGGCTTCGATTACATTCCGATTGTCCCCTCCAAGGGGCAACTCATTGCCCTTCTCCGCGCCGATTGCAAGGCAAATATATTTATAACCCGCGGATTTAAGGGTCGACAGCCTGAAATCGGGTTTAACCCCGAATTTAAACTCTACCCCGTGGGCTTCGATAAAGCTTAAATCCTGCAATAGCGCTTCCTCGGGAATCCGGAACCGGGGCAGCAGATGCGCGACCACACCCCCGGCAGATTTCTGTTTTTCAAAAACGGTAACGTCAAAGCCCTCCCGTGCCAGAAAATAGGCGGCCGCCAGTCCCGCCGGACCGGCTCCGATAACGGCCGCCTTCACAGCCCGCTTTTTGACCGGTGCCCCTAAACTGGACTTAAACTCTTTCCAGCCATTAAGAGCCGCAATTTTTTTCATCTCCCGTATTTTTACCGCACCTTCATAATCCAGCCGGCTGCACTTATACATGCACTGGTGATCGCAGATGTAACCGGTAATGGCGGGCAGGGCATTGGCCGCGTAAATCAGCTTGAGGGCTTCGGAATAGCGCTTCTGGCCGACGAGTTTTATATACCCGGGAACATCCTGCTTGATGGGGCAGGCAATAACGCAGGGAGCGGCGTAACAATCAAAGAGAGGCAGTGTTTCGGGAATGGAAACTCGATCGAACCCCCGCCATTTCTTCTGAGTAGACTCCATACTCAGGGCATCTTCGGCCAGTCTCTTCAATTTCGCCCCATTAATCTTTACTCTATCCCAGCCGCTTAAGGCTTCAAGCTTCAGAGCCGCATCCCGCAGCCTGAGATATCCGCCGGGTTTAAGCAGCTCGGTTGCCATAGTTATGGGACGCAAGCCGCAATCGAAAATACGTTCAATGTTCAAACTACTCACGCCGCCGCAATAGGAAACAGGTAACCGGCCTTCAAATTCAGCCGAAAGTCTGGAAGCAATGGTAATGGAAAGCGGAAAGAGGGCCCGGCCGGACATATACATCTGATCACCGGGCAAAACACCTTTATTGTTTACCGAACCAAGGGTATTAGTCAGTTTAACGCCAAAATTGATCCCCCTGGCCGAAGCTGCCCGAGTAAGACGTTTAAGCATCGCAACCGCCTCGGGATACTGGAGATCATGGAGAAATGAATCCTCCTTAAGCTCCACATATCCAAACCCGAGTCGGTCAAGGATAACTCTGACAGCTTCATACCCCAGGAGGGTCGGATTAAGTTTCACAAATGTCTTAAGTTTCTTATCTGTAAGCATGTACATACAGATGGCTTCGATTTCCTCGGGCGGACAGCCATGCATCGTGGACAAGGTAACCGAACCGCAGATCTTCGGTGAAATGCGGGCCGAAAGGCCTTTAAGGAAGGCTGCGCTGCTTTCAAGACCGGTGCCTTTAATAAACGCCCCCTCCTCAATGAGGGACTCAAGGTTATAAAGATAACTCTTAAAAATCCGGTTGGCGGATGAATCCATCATGTCATTTATAAAAGTATCCATTCCAGCGGTCTGTATACCGGCCAGGTCATAACCCACGCTCATATTGAAAATGAATGATCTTTCACCTGATACCCGGCGGAACTTAAAAACCTCCTCCATTAAGTGCAGGATGATCCAGGCTTTTACATATTCCGAATACGCCTGTTCGAGCGTAAACTCCGTTGACCACTCGGTATTAAAGCCCTCATCTTCGGCATCAATACAGGGTTTTTCAATCTTTAAACGGTCCAATTTCTGTACGGTTTTAAGCTCGAAAAAGCGGCCGCCTACCAGGTAGGCGGTGATGATATTCTGGGCAAGCTGGGTGTGAGGGCCGGCTGCCGGACCTACCGGCGTATCGCAGGTTTCGCCGAAGATTTCTATCCGGTTTGTATTTTTCTTCCTGAAAAATTGAGCTTCGGGAATTCCAAAAATCGATTTATCCGCCTGGTATTCCATAAAGATTCTAGCAATGAGTTCCCCGAAAGGAACCGGCCGCATACGGTCTCCCATAATATCTCCTTTGGTCGATTTACTCCTTTAAGCTCCCATAAGAGCTGTTGATTCCGGCCGTCGCTTCCTGGCCGAACCCGCCCGTCATCATAAGCCCGATCTGTTCTACCGGGGTGGAAGGGGGGACAATCCCCACATTTTTACCTTCATAAATAACCATTATCCGGTCGGATAATTCCATTATTTCATCCAGATCTTCCGAGATTAACAGGACTGTGACGCCCTGATTCCTCATTTCGACAATCCTGCGATGAATATATTCGGAAGCGCCCACATCAACTCCCCGGGTGGGTTGCGCCGCGATTAAGATATCGGGTCTGGTAGAAAGTTCTCTGGCCAGAATCAGCTTTTGAATATTCCCGCCCGAAAGGTTCCTTACGGGAGTATCAATTGAAGGGGTCCTGACATCAAATTCCTCAATAATTCCCTGGGATGATTCTCTGATATGTTTGAGATTCAGGAAAATCCAGTTGGCCTGAGGCGAACGGGAGTGACTTTTCAAGATTAAATTTTCCATAACGGTGAAATCCTTTATCACCCCCATGCGCATTCTCTCTTCAGGAATATAGGCAACCTTCGATTTTATTATTTCATCGGCCTTTTGATTGGTTATATCTTTTTCTCCAATAAAGATCTTTCCCTTTTCTACCTTTCTTAAGCCGGCAATTGCCTCTGCCAGTTCCTTCTGCCCGTTGCCGGAAACCCCGGCAATTCCAAGCACTTCCCCTTCCATAAGATCGAAAGAAAAATCGGCCAGCGCGGTCAACTTTTTATCATTTAAAACTTCGACGTTTTGAAACCTCAAAATAGGTTTTCTTTCTTGCGGCTTTTCCTCTTTCTTAAAGGAAGTAAGGACTTCCCTTCCCACCATCATATTCGCCAGTTCAGAGCCTGTCGTTTCTATAGGCTGCACTCTCCCCACGATCCTGCCGTTCCTTAAGACCGTTATTTTATCGCTTATCTTAAGCACCTCATTTAATTTGTGGGAAATAAAAATAATTCCATGCCCGCTGCCTACCATTCTTCTAAGAATTTTAAAAAAGTCCTCCACCTCCTGGGGGGTCAGGACGGCAGTCGGTTCATCCAGAATAATAAAAGAAGCTTCCCGAAAAATAACTTTCAATATTTCAACCCGCTGCTGCTCGCCAACAGACAGTTGCCATACCGGCACATCCGGATTGACGAAGAGGCCGTATTCCTCCGACATGTGTTTAATTTTTTTCCTGGCGGATTCCAGATCGACAAAGGGCCATTTGGGGGAAGGATAATTCAATACAATATTTTCGGTTACGGTGAAGGAAGGGACGAGCATAAAATGCTGATGGACCATCCCGAGACCGAAATCAGCGGTATCCTGGGGAGATTTAACGGCCATCTCCCGCCCGTTAAAAAGTATCCGGCCTTCATCAGGTTTATACAGGCCGTAAAGAATTTTCATCAGGGTTGACTTTCCCGCGCCGTTCTCGCCGAGCAGGGTATGCACTTCACACCGGTTGAAGGTAAGCGTTATACCGTCATTTGCCAGCACACCCGGAAATCGTTTGGTGATATTCTGCAATTCGATCTTTTCAATTACATTCATCGTTTTTCATCCCTGATCATGCCTCGCCTCTATCAAACGGTTTTGTAAGCGCGGTGGGGCCGATTACTTTACCGGTAAAAAATGAGAGCACCACGATTGTAACCACATAGGGAGCCATAACCGCTATTTCATAAGGAACTCCGATATCGATGATCTGAAGCCTGAGTTGCAGGGCATCGATAAGGCTGAATAAAAATGATCCGGCCAGGATACCCGCTGGATGCCATCGGCCGAAATACACTAAGGCAACCGCGATAAAACCCCTGCCGGCTGAAATATTATCCACAAAAGCGGCTTCCTGCTGCCCAATTGTTAGAAATGCCCCGGCCAGTGCGGCCAGGATTGAACCGATAATGATGCAGATATATCTTATTCGCGGAACTGAAACTCCCAGTGAATCGGCAGTGTGGGGATGCTCCCCGACCGCCCTCACCTTTAAACCGAAGGTGGTTTTAAATAGAATGATATACGCGACCGGAACCAGCAGTAAAGCAAAGTAGACCATCCAGTTCTGCTTAAAAAAAATCTCACCCACATAGGGAATGCGGGCTAATATCGGGATCGTCAGCGGCTTAAAGCCGTTTATTTTTGTAATTGAGCCGAGAGTTAACCTGAAAAAAAGACCCGAAAGTCCCAATCCGATAATGTAAACTCCAATTCCGCTTATACCCTGCTCCGCCTTCATTGTTACATTAACCACCGCTGCCAGAACACCTATGACAAGACCGATAAGAATTGTGATCAAAACAGCCAAAAAAAGGCTGTCAAGCTTAACGGCAATAAGGAAGCTGAAAAAAGCTCCCAAAAGCATTACTCCCTCTACTCCCAGGTTCAACACTCCGCTCCTCTGAGTGAACATCTCCCCCAGAGCGGCAAGCAGGAAAGGCACGGCCAGTCTGACCCCGGAGCTTAAAATCCCCATGATGATCGACACTTGAAAAAAATCTTTCATCGGTTTCATCTCCTCCTATGCCGACCGGGCTTTTTTATCCACTGGGAGGTCCATTCTCTTTGTTAAGAGTTTCCTGGAAAAAAGATCACTGCTGATTACAAAAATAACCACCAACCCTTCGATAACGTATACCATGGCGGAAGGAACCCCCACCGACCGCTGCAGTCTTTCTGCTCCGCTTAAGAGAGCCCCAAACAAAAAGGCGGCGAAGATATTCCCAAGAGGATGGAGCTTGCCGAAAAGAGCGGAAACGATCCCGGAAAAGCCGTACCCGGCGCTGATCCCGTCCAGCAAACGGTGATGAATGCCGGAAACTTCCACCATTCCGGCCAGCCCTGCCAGGCCGCCTGCAATGAACATCGAAAGAATCATATTGCTTTTTACATCTATTCCGGCGTACCTGGAAGCTTCAACACTCTTTCCGACAGCTCTCAGCCTGTACCCGATCACCATCCTCCAAAGCAGAAGGTAAATAATCACCGCAAGTATCACGGCTATGAATATGCCTGTGTGCACTCTGGTTCCGGGAGCGATCCTGGCCAACCAGGCGGCTTCACTTATCTTGGCCGATTGGGGATACCCGGTACCGTAGGCGATTTCCTGCGGATCGATCATCACTCCTCTCAGCAGGAGATACTGTATTTGCAGGGCAATACTGTTAAGCATAACGGTGGAAAGAATCTCATTAACGTTGAGGCAGGCCTTCAATATTCCCGGAAGCATTCCATAAATCGATCCCCCTAAAAAGCCTGCGATTAAAACCAGGGGGAGCAGTAAAAATTTCGGCAGCCCTGAAAACAGAAGAGCAATCAGGGTCCCAAAGAGCGCGCCGGCTATCATCTGCCCTTCGGCGCCGATATTGATCATCCCGCTTCTGAAAGCGACACATATTCCCAGTCCCACCAGGAGTAATGGAACGGCTTTTACCAGGGTTTCAGTGAGACCGTAATGCGTGCCCAGGGATTCACCGAACATTGAAATATAGGCTTTTATAGGGTCTGCGCCAGCCAGCCTTAAAAAGATCGAACCGATTAGCAGGGCCAGAATTATGGCACCCAGGGGAATTAACAGATTTACCACCAGCGAATTCCCTATTTTTTCTTTACTAAGTTTCTCGATCATTCTCTTTTCCTTTGTGGATACAAAGATTTAACTGGCGCGGTTTAAAGATCTCCTGATTCCTGAATTAAGCTGGGTGTTAAGTTGCTCGGCGGGGCTTTTTACTTGGCTTAAGTAAATCATCGCGGCGATAATGTAGGGCTTATAGCCCGCTTCTCTATACAACTGCCCCCGGTACTTGTCGAAAACCGCAGCCGCCACTTCACCCTCTTTGCAACTGACGCCGGTTATGTCGGCCGGCAGGCAGTGCATGTAAAGGGCTTTGCCTTCTCTTGTAGTGTGGATAAGCTTTTCCGTACATTCCCAATCCTTATACTCCGCATTCTGCTTGAGAAGTTCCCGCTCAAGAGCCTCAATTCCCGCCTGATCGCCCTGGCCGTATAGCTTCGTCCTTCTTTCCATGGCGGCGAAAGGCGCCCAGCTTTTAGGATAGACAATATCGGCGTTCTTAAAGGCTGCCGCCATGCTATTGGTTTTAGTAAAACTTCCGCCGGAGCGGGCGGCATTTGTTACGGCAATCTCTTCGACTTCAGGCATGAGCTCATAGCCGGCCGGATGGGCCAAAACCACCTCCATCCCAAATCTGGTCATCAATCCGATAACCCCCTGGGGGACCGACAGGGGTTTGCCGTAGGAAGGCGAATAGGCCCAGGTCATGGCGATTTTTTTCCCTTTGAGCTTACTAAGGCCTCCGAAGGAGTTTATCAAATGCAGCGCATCGGATAAGGTTTGGGTCGGATGATCGAGATCGCACTGTAGATTTACCACCGTCGGCCGCTGTTCAAGGACCCCTTCCAGGTATCCCTGCTTAACGAAACCGGACACATCTTTCATATACGTATGCCCTTGGCCGATGTACATATCATCCCGGATACCGATTACATCGGCCATAAAGGCAATCATAGTGGCTGTTTCCTTAACCGTCTCACCGTGGGCGATCTGGGACTTTCCTTCCTCAAAATCCTGTACCGTGAGGCCGAGAAAGTCGCAGGCACTGGCAAAGCTGAAGCGTGTTCGGGTGGATTTGTCACGGAAGATGGATACCGCCAGACCGCTATCGAAAAGCCTGGCTGAAATATTGTTCCGCCGCAGGCCTTTCAGAATTTCCGCGGCTGCAAAGACAGCCTTGATCTCATCCTCGGACTTGTCCCAGGTTAACAGGAAATCCTCCAGATACATATTTTCCGTTCTAAGGCCGGATAGAGAGCGGATCATCTCCTCAATTCCTATCTTGTCCATCTCTTTCCTCCATCTATTACGATTATCTATTAAGCTGCCTTAAAGCGCATTGATGCGGGCATTGAACTCCCGGATAAGCCCGTCTATTTGAGGTGCCTGCCTGTAAATGGAAGTCCAATAATCAGGCTCGTACCACTGGGCATTAATTTCTTCATACGTTTTACCCTGCTGCTCTACCCAGGTATAGTACTTCAAGTTGTGAATTCTTTTTCTTTCGGTATAAGAAAGCTCCAGCACGTGATCTATGGTAAGCTGTTTTATCATTTCAAAATCCTTAACCGCATCATCCCTGGTATACGGCCCCCTTTCTTCGGTAAGTTCCTCGATCCGGGAGGCGTACAGCTCGAAGGAGTCGGTAAAAACGGTCAACACGATATCGTTTTCGGTAAGCTCATAGTATTTGGCAAACTTAATGGCGGCTACGAGGTTTCCGATGCTCGATATGCCCAGCAGATCAAGCTGATCAAGCAGGCTCTTATCAACTCCCTGTTCTGCAAGGTAATCCCTTCCGATTTCCTCGTTGAAAAGCCTTAAGCTCCTTAAAGCGTGCTCATCATCCACCGCTATTACCAGATCGGTATTCTTGACATTGTGGATCCAGGGAATATGCTTGTCGCCGATGCCTTCAATTCTGTGTCCGCCGAAGCCGCTGGAAAGGAGAGTCGGGCACTGGAGCGCCTCACCGACGGCCAGTCTGGCCCGGGGGAAGATCTCTTTAAGGTAATCGCCGCTTCCCAGGGTCCCCGCCGAACCTGAGGAAAGACAGATGCCCGCCATTCTATCCCTTGCTCCCATAAGCTTGTTAAGGACCTTCTCCATAGCCTTGCCGGTTACCTCATGGTGCCACAGGTAGTTTCCAAACTCTTCGAACTGGTTAAAGATAAAGATATCGCTGCCCCTGGTTGCCTTAAGCTCCCGACACTTATCGAAGATCTCTTTTACATTACTTTCACAACCTGGGGTGGCAATGATCTCACCGGCTATGCGGGAAAGCCATTCAAACCTTTCCCTGGACATTCCCTCGGGCAGGATTGCGATGGAATTACATCCAAGTAATCTTGAAATGTAAGCTCCGCCCCGGCAGTAGTTTCCCGTCGAAGGCCAGACCGCCTTGTGTTTTTCAGGATTAAATTGCCCCGTTACCAGGGCGGGTACGATACAGCCATAACTGGCGCCTACTTTGTGGGCTCCGGTAGGAAACCACTTTCCCACCAGGCCGGCTATCCTGGCCTTGACACCGGTCAGCCGGGCGGGCAGCTCCAGGTAATTTACCTCGCCAAAGCCGCCGCCCTGTTTTTCAGGCTCATTTTGCCAGGTAACCCGGAACAGGTTCCTGGAATGGACATCCCACAATCCGATCTGCTCAAGTTCCTTTTTTATGCCTGCGGGGATCAAGCCGGGATTCTTCATCTGCTCAAAAGTGGGAAGAATTATCCCTTGCGCTTTACAAAGTCTGGCATTTTTTTCCAACTGTTTTTCATCAATGTTTACATTAATCATATTACCTCCGGGTCTGAACTGGTCGCTGGGGGTCGAACTGCAATTATATATAATTCACTTATAAACGAATTTTATATTTTTGTCAAGAATTTATTTAATTATTTATATTATTCTCATTAACTATTTTAATTATTAATGTTATTATCAGTTATTGGATTTATCATGTGACGTTGTAAAGGAACCGTCCAGCGGACAGCATAAAACGTCGCCGCTGATTTCAGTTGTTGGCGTGCCTCGAGGAGTCCAGGGATTGCACACCTATTGTCAGTCGGCGGATTGTCTATTATGCTCGCTCTGAAAAAGGAGAGTAAAGTTTATCGATGGAAAATTTCATCGGTTATCGTTGTTCGCTCTGCGGCGCTGAATACGAACCGCTTAAAGTCATCTACAACTGCCCGCGGGATAAAGGGAATCTGGATGTGGTGCTGGATATTGAAAAGATACTCAAAGAGCAGCGGCGCTTTTCCTCTGAAGCTTCACTCTGGCGTTACCTTCCCCTGCTGCCTGTGGCTGATCCGGGGGGACAGGGAACTCCCCTCCGTTTTGCCGGATGGACTCCCCTCTACCGTCCTTCACGGTTGACGGAACAAACAAGTTTACTCCATCTCTGGATCAAGGATGAAAGTTCAAACCCCACCGCTTCCTTTAAAGACCGGGCCAGCGCGCTGGTGGTGGCCCGCGCCCGGGAAATCGGGGCGGAGGTGATCGTCACCGCCTCAACGGGAAATGCCGGCGCCGCCCTGGCCGGTATGGCCGCGGCTTTGGGCCGGCAGGCGGTAATTATGGCTCCCCGAAACGCGCCGGCGGCCAAGGTGGCCCAGCTTCTGATTTTCGGCGCCCTGGTCTTTCTCATAGACGGAAACTATGATCAGGCCTCCGAGCTTGCCCTTGAAGCTGCGGCCGAGTTCGGCTGGTATTGCCGCAATACAGGTTACAACCCCTTTACCGCGGAAGGCAAAAAAACAGCCGCCCTGGAAATCTGGGAAGCGGTGGAAAGAGGTGAACTTATCCATAGCTTAAGCACACCACTATCGATTTTTATTCCGGTGGGGGACGGCAACATCATCTCCGGGCTTCATAAAGGCTTCAAGGATCTACAAGCCGTGGGAAAGCTGGAAACCATCCCGCGCCTGTTTGGTATTCAGGCTGAAGGCTCGGCGGCTATCGCCCGCGCGTTTGAAGCCGAAACTGAGACCGTTACCCCGGTAGAGGCTGAAACTCTAGCCGATAGCATCTCCGTCAATCGCCCGGCCGACGGGGTACGCGCCCTGCGAGCTGCGCGCCAGACAGGCGGCGCCTATCTTACGGTGAGCGATCGTCAGATTCTGTCCGCCCTGGCTGAGCTGGGGAAAACAGGCATCTTTGCCGAACCGGCGGCAGCCGCGGCCTATGCCGGAATGATTAAAGCCAGGCATGAGGAAAGGATCGGTCTGGAAGACCCGGTACTGGTACTAATTACCGGCAGCGGCTTAAAGGATGTAAACGCGGCCGTTCAAGCCGTGGAACCGGCACCGGTAATCGAGCCGAGTCTTTCAGCCCTTAAAAAACATTTATCCGGCCGTAGTCTGAAGCATTTGACCTGATCAAAGGTCTTGCTTTTCCCTTATTTTAATATTCTTCACTTTTTCAACACTTTTTGCAGCTTTCCTTGATTTCTTGATGCTGCTAAGCTATCATACGTTCAATATCAAATTATAGGAGGAGGAAATGAAAAAATTCCTGGTTATCTTGATCGTATTGGGGCTTCTATCGGCCCAGGTTTTTGCCGGCGGGGCAAAAGAAGCGGAGGTTAAAAAACTTAAGATAGCCCTTATTCTACCCAGCGGAAAGGATGATATGGCCTGGAGCCAGGGTATGTACGAAGGGGTGCAGGCAGTGGCCAAAGAACTTGGTGAAAGCCAGGTTGAAATTGGTCTAACCGAAAACACACCGAAACCTGTGGATGCGGGGGCTGCAATCCGCGACTATGCAAATCGGGGGTTCGATATAATCATCGCCCATGGAAGTCAATTCCAAAATCCGGTGATGGAGGTGGCGGTTGATTTCCCGAACAAAAGCTTTGCTTACGGAACAGCATTTAAAACCGCAGAAAATGTCTTCACATACGACCCGCAAGCACAGGAAGGGGCGTATCTGTTCGGCATGATAGCGGCTAAACTTACCAAATCAAAAATCCTGGGTATTGTCGGTCCCGTAAAAGCTGGTGATGCTATAAAATACAACTACGGTTTTCGACAAGGGGTTGAAGCGGTAGATCCAACGGTTAAAGTGCTTGAGTCATATACCGGTTCATTTGGGGATACGCTCAAGGCAAAGGAAATGGCTGGGGCGCATATTGATGCCAAAGCGGATATTCTTACCGGTACCGCTCAGCAGGTGGTCGGGGCAATCCAGGCTGTTTCCGAGAAGAGCGGAATTTACTGGTTCTCCAACGATATGGATCAAAGCCCGCTGAGCCCGCAGCATATTATTGCTTCCCAGGCTTACGATTGGAAAGATGTGGTGAAATATATTATAACCAGTTATCAAAAAGGAAAGCTTGGAGGGGAGCAGATCATGCTGGATCTGGCGAACGGGAGAGTGAATATTGTCTTTAACCCGGAGTTGAAGCCTTTAATAACGCCGGATATAGATACGCTGTTCAAGGAGACTCTACAGAAAATCAAAAAAGGTGAGTTAAAAGTCAAGCTGTCGACGGAGTAATATTTCTTTATTCTTAAAAATATCTGCCGGCGGGGTTTCGCGGCCAGGGAGAAAAGAATGCACCAACAACACGAACTATACCTGCGAAAAGCGTTTGATATAGCCTACAGAGCCAGAAAAAACGGAAACCATCCTTTCGGCGCATTGTTGGTGGATGCCGAAGGAAGGATCGTACTCGAGGCGGAAAACACCGTAGTTACACAGCGGGATTGCACGGGGCATGCAGAAACCAATCTCATGCGCATGGCTTCAGCGCGTTTCGATAAACAATTTCTCTCGAAATGCATACTCTATACGAGTACCGAACCCTGCGCCATGTGCGCCGGGGCGATATACTGGGGAGGCGTGGGAACGGTTGTTTTCGGCCTTAAGGAAAAATCGCTCCATGAACTAACCGGCGATCATTCGGAAAACCCCACCTTAAGCTTACCCTGCCGGCAAGTATTTTCTCGAGGCAGTAGGGACGTTACTGTAATCGGACCCCTCTTGGAGGAAGAAGCCATAAAGCTGCACGAAGGTTTTTGGAGAGAGTGATCTACTATGGTACAAACCCACTCTAACATAAGAATTATCAAAGCCAAATTGCATGATGCTATTCACATAGCAAGTTTAATAAAGCAACTTGTACTTGAAACGAGCGGGCGACCTTCGATAAATAAAAATTATGTAGGCAAATATCTCAAAGTATCAGGCTGCAATATCCTTCTAGCAAAACAATCAGGTAACATCCTTGGAATGATAAGCTATTCAGTGCGACCAGGGCTTTATCACGCTGCTAAATCATGTATTATTGAGGATTTTATTATTGTTAAAGAATCAAGGAATAAAGGAATCGGTGGAAAACTACTCACCGAAGTAATTCGAAAGGCAAAGCAAGAGAAGTGCGCAGAAATATCGGTAACTACAGAAAAGACAAATAAAGCAGCAGTCAGGCTATACAAGAGATATGGGTTTACAGATGAGAGTGTTTATCTTGAAAGGCACTTTTAACAGATGAACTGTCACCGCTCTTTAATTCGGCGAAGCTGCTCAAAAGATCGTTATGTGTAATAATAATAAATTTATTTAATGCAAGGATAATAAGAGATGAAGCAACTGACATTATTTGGAAAAGACGATGAGAAGCTCTTTAGTTTAAAAGAAGCAAGTGTTTGGGCATCTCAATATTTAAATCGTAAAGTTACCGTTTCAAACATATCATATCTACTCCAATATGGAAAAATAAGAAAGTATGATAATAATGGCATCCCTTAAAAGGAAAGTTTATTCCACAACTGGTAGAGTATTTTCTTGATTCTCATATAGATGAATTTAAAAAAGAGGAGGTATTATGAAAACATTTGAAGTTGTTTTAACAAAATCATATATTGTTAGAATAAAGGCAGAAAACGAAAAGAAAGCAAAAGAATATTCAGAGTTATTTACAGGCGATATTCAGGATATTTCATCAATTGATTATAGAAAAAAGTTCAATTTTGAAATAGAAGATATTGAATGTAAGGTGAATGAAGCTTTTGAAGTTCAAGAAGAATTACTATGAAAAAGATTAAAACGCAGATACTATTGGGCGATTGTAAAGATATTCTGAAAAATTTTAAAAATGATTGCGTTGATTTAATATTTACATCTCCTCCTTACGCAGATAGACGTATCCATACATATGGGGGAATTAAACCTGAAGAATATGTTGACTGGTTTTTATTGAGAAGTGAACAATTTTTAAGAGTATTAAAGCCAGAAGGGACATTTATATTAAATATTAAGGAAAAAGCAGAAAATGGTGAGCGACATACTTATGTTTTAGAATTAATTTTAGCATTAAGAAAACAAGGCTGGTTATGGACAGAAGAATTTATCTGGCATAAAAAGAATTGTTATCCTGGAAAATGGCCAAATCGTTTTCGTGATGCTTGGGAAAGACTGCTGCAATTCAATAAAAATCGAAAATTCAATATGTATCAGGAAAAAGTAATGGTCCGAATGGGCGACTGGGCAAATTCAAGACTAAAAAATCTTTCTGACACCGATAAAATCCGTGACAACTCAAAAGTAGGAAGCGGATTTGGTAAAAACATTTCAAACTGGCTTGATAGAGATAAAGCCTACCCGACAAACGTGTTGCATTTAGCAACCGAATGTAACAATAAAAACCATAGTGCAGCCTTTCCGGAAGAATTGCCTGAATGGTTCATCAAACTATTTACAAAAGAATATGACACTGTTCTTGACCCATTTATGGGTTCAGGAACAACTTTAATTGTAGCAAACCGAATGAAACGAAATTCAATAGGCATCGAGATCGTTCCAGAGTATTGCGAAATGGTGAGAAAACAATTGAAAACCGTTGAATTATATCTATTTGAGCCAAAGGCAAATTATGGAAAAACTAAACCTAAAAGACGTACTTCAGTACGTTGAACAAAATATCGGAACATTTCACCAAAAGCGTATTCAAAGCCTTGACGGATTAAAATTGTCGCAGGTTCTTAAACGAAAAAACCCGTATCTGTTCAAAGCAAAATATGTGTTGACTGCTGAACAGATTGTAAAAGGCTTGGTGGACGCACATATCTCATCGAACGAAGAAACTATTTTTGGCGATTGGTTGGAAGGACTTGCCATTTTTATCAATAGTAAGGTTTACGGAGGGCGTAAGTCGGGTATTACAGGCATAGACCTTGAATTTGACAACAACGGAACAAGAAGCATTATAACAATCAAATCGGGACCGAATTGGGGAAACAGTTCACAAATAGCTAAAATGGTAGCGGACTTCAAGACTGCTAAAAAGACGCTGAGAACCAGTAACTCACAATTGAGCATCGTTGCTGTAAATGGTTGCTGTTACGGCAGGGACAACAACCCAGACAAAGGAGACTATTTCAAATATTGCGGTCAACGCTTTTGGGAATTTATATCCGGCGACAGTGATCTGTTTACAGAAATCATTGAACCACTTGGACATAAAGCCAAAGAAAAAAATGATGATTTTGTAAAATCGTATTCGCAAATGATTAACAAATTTACCATGGAATTTTCGAATATATTTTGCAAAGATAGCGGTGAAATTGGCTGGGACAAATTGGTTCGATTTAACTCTGCAACAGAAAAGCTAAAGAAAAAATAATAAAGACCGCCCGCCACCTTATATAAGGCTTCCGGTTGTCAATAGGCAAATTTCTCCCTGACAACGAAAAATCCGCTGATCTGCCTTGTAGTCAGGAAAAGCCGAGTGATCCTCAAACGTTTCTAGGAGGGTTCTTCTTTCTCCGGTCAGCCCTAACCCATGCCATACTTACCTATCCATGGCCGTACCGGCTGTGTTTCATCCATCAACTGGATGGTGACAAGAGCGCTACCCGGCGCTGCCTCTGTTCTGCCTGTGTCAGACCGAAAGATCAACAATCATTCCATACAGAGGTTGTCTGCTAAAATGAGAATTACTATTGATTGTATTGATACCTATTCTCATAAATACAGCGATCTCTTTTTTATTATCAGCTCCCTTCCGCTTCATATGTAAAAAAGGAACAAGAAAGCCGGAAAGTGTCCCGATCGTAGCACCTGCCAGTACATCCGTAACAAAATGACTCCCACTGGTGACCCGAAGCAATGTGGTCACAACCGCAATACCGTACGATCCCACGGCGACGGGAATTGTCCAGAACGATTTCGGATGGTAATACGCAAACATATACGTTAAAAAGGTAGCAGCGTTGAAAGAGAGTGCGGAATGACCCGAAGGGAAGGAATTAGCATAATCTCCATCTGCGATTATCTCTGCCGGTAAAGTATCGTAATACATATATGGCCTGTATCTTGTCACAGCAAGTTTTAATATATTTTTAACACTGAATGCAATCGCAGTCGACTCGAAATACATTACACCTATATTTAGCCAATCCCTCGAAATAGTACCTATTGCAAGGAGGGCGGGAGACAATGCTACTGCGTACTGTGTAAAGTCGCTTACTACATCTGCTGTCTCAGAGTAGGGGAATACGGCACCTTTATCTAATGTATTAATCGTACAAATATCTATGACGGCGGGGACATTCGACTTCTGTAGCCCCAAAAAAAGTTCCGATGTTAAGACGAGAGCAAAGGAGCCGCTCACCACAAGCGCATCAGCTAAAGGAGAAAGGGCAACATCACTCTCCTGTGCATGGAGTCTGGACATAACACACAATACAATCGGTATCAAAACGACTGATTTAAATCTCTTTTTTATCTTTTTCATAATAATTTTCCTCGTAGCGACCCAACGATTATCAAAAGCTATCAATTAGAAAAATATGAATATAACCTAGTATTATTAGAAGCGTATTTAAAGAGATATAGATATCATTCCTTGCTGAAATCCGTAGGGACTCATCGGAAAGGCGAATATAATGAGCGCATACAGAACCATATGCTTCGTCCTCGATTCTCATTCCCTCCGTACCAAGAAAACCAATATCGTTGAAAAATAAAACACCGGCTGTTTGATAGTTAAGTTCACTCGACTATCTCCAACAGTTCCACACCTTGGCTCAATCTCGAATGAACATACAAATTGCTCTTAGCTACTTGGTATTCGATTACTGAGTGATAGCGCAGCTCTAAGTTGATTCCTAACAATCACCTTGCTTCGCTAAATTGATCTGTAAATTTACATATCCCAAGTAAACTGATAGTTTTTTTTGAAGAAACTCAGACTCGTTGCATCGACCGGTACTTGGCTTGTGTATTCAACTGTGATCGAGGACTGGGCTACGATATCAGAGATTTCCAATTCTTGCAATACATGAGTCGAATCCTTAAGCATAACTTCCAGCGTTAATCCACGCAAAGTGCTGTAGTGCGAGTTGTTCTGAACCGAAATTGCAACAGTGGTTGTGCTGGTGTTCGTAACGTCGATCTTGATTAAGCGACCATTTGGAAACTCGAAAATGTGACATGATGTGAACACTAAAAATGCCAAGACGGCGGATACAGTTAGTGCAGTTCGTCTTCTCTTCATTGGTCTTCTTCTATCAAAACATCTGCTAATAGTAATGACGAGTCTCCGGATGACCTAATGCAACCGAGCAGGTCATACCACCGTGATGATGATAGCAACCATGCTCAGGATAGAAATGGTCTAGTAAACACCAAGTCGACCATGGAGCCCTAATACAGTCGCTTCCAAAATACGATCCACCATTTTCATCTGCGGGCGGCCCATTGTCATCGAGACAAGCACGTCCCTGAACAGGACCGTCCCAAGTACCGCCAACTGAACGAATCATGGTTAAATTGCCTGGAGGAGATCTCCGTATCAAGCCAGCATTGGAAATCGGCTTTCCATCACAGTTGATTTCGTTCGCGTTGATGGTATACTCGATATTTATATTGTTCCCTTTGATAGAAAGAGCTATTCTTTCATTGCTTAACTGTACTCCCCTTGGGTCCATAAACATGGCTTCTCTCAATGCTTCCGGATCACCCGTATAGAAAAACTCCCCTTTTTCGTTAGTAGTAATGACTGTTCCATCAACATTAATCGTTAAATCGGTGATATCCTTGTAAACCCGGATTTACTGATCTGTCGTCGCTATATTTCGACTTGGTTGCACCAATGCCGACTCAAAAGCTTTTTCAAATGCTTGCAGATCTTCACCTCCGCTTGGCCTACTGATCGTTATGCATGCGCGTAGAGTGCCAAAATATTCCGCTGTATTACTGGCACATCCGAACATTGTGATTCCAACTACTGCGATTACTGTAAATATAGATAATTTTTTCATTTGCATTGTTCTCCTTAATCACAAGTAAATTTGTCAAGATTTTAAAGCTACCAAACTAATATGTCAAGTGTTCACGTAAAGCAATCAGGACTACGTCAAAGTCGACATCAAGGGGTGATGTTGGGCGAAAACCGTGAAGTAGGTAAAGGCCAACGAGCGGCATTTGCGTGTATGGCAAGGCAGTGATGGAAGGTCCAGGCGGATCAGCCGATCATGCTGGATGGTCTATCATCTCCCGACAGAGTATGTGAAACTACAAGTAAAAAATGAAAAGGCAGGTGATTAATACAACGATGGTGCAGCGGGATAGTGGTTGGTTATATCCCCCAGCAGCAGAAATACTTGCTGGAGTCGCATCGCGAAATATCGGATCGCATCATGGATGTAGTGAAATCCAAGAAGTCGAAAGATTCCCATTACCAGGTTCCGGATACTCGTCATGATGCAGGGCACCCGGGTGATCTCATTCGTCTTCTCATCCACATGTTTTTGAGCGATCACGATCCCTTCTTTGTGTACCACCGCCGAAAGCAGATGCACCGGCGCTTTTTTCCCGTCGCTTGATGCCAGGCCACTTGAT
>JBFMGN010000199.1:0-6202 GCA_040752435.1 Spirochaetota bacterium | reverse complement strand
GGACGGAATCACTATTTCTTTTTATGTCTGTTTTTTCTAAGCTTCTTTTTCCGCTTGTGCGTCGCAATTTTATGCCGTTTTCTCTTTCTACCACAAGGCACTGGTGTTCACTCCTTTACTGTTCTGATAATAAAAACATCCGACTTCGTCTTCAATAGTTGGAAATTGGGTCTATTCAAGGCGCATTTCGGTAGATTATGCAGATTGGGGTACGACAAGTCAATAGGTACTTCTGATCTTAAGGCATCTAACGACGCGGTTACCGTAAATATGATCTCAACAGGCACGGATACAAAGCCGCTTGAGATTGTCTTTTTCATGAGGAATATAAAGTCCCGCTGAAAAACTCCTTCAGGCAATTGTCCTGGGAAATACAGAGCCTGATGTTATCTCCTCAATAGCACCTTCAGCGAGCATGGGCATGAAAGGTTTAATAAGTGGATTAACCGGCAGGAATCAGCAGGAAAGAAGTTTACCCCTGAGCAAAGGCGCTGGCAGCGTGAAAAAGATTTGAGATTGAGGATTGCAGATTGTAAATTGACAATTGGGAGATTTGAGTTTTAATAGACTTATATGCTTGACAAGCTTGTGATTTACGGCTAAATTTAAAATGTAGGAAAATTGAGATTAGTAGGAGGAATTATGCAAGTAGTAAAGGTATTACCAAAAGGACAGATAACCCTACCCAAAGAAATGAGAACTAGCCTCGGCATAAAAGAAGGGGATACGCTTGTTATTGAGAGATCTGATGGAGATATTATTATAAAGAAGGGGAAAACCATTCATGACTATATCGGGTTTCTCTCCAAGCCTGCCGTACCGATAGAGGAAATAATAGAGAAGGCAACAGAGGAGGCTGTGAAAGAGCGTGCATAGGGCAAACGTAGATACTAATGTTCTGCTCAGGCTTCTTATTAAAGACAATGATATCAAGCGAAAAGCCTGTGAGAGACTTCTGGAGAAGGCTAAGCGAAAGGAAATTTATCTTTATATCCTCCCGATAGTAGTCATGGAAATAGTATGGGTGCTGGAGAAATATTACAAACTTGGCAGGAAAACGGTCAGGGAGCTTACGGAGGCGGTCATGAACACGCCTGAACTTCATATTGAGATGGAAGATGTTTTCAGAAAAGCGCTGAAAGTGTATGAAGAAAAGAACGTGAAATTTGCAGATGCAGTAATTGGATACTGGGGTTTGGAAAAAGGCTTTTCCATAGTCTATACCTACGATGAAAGAGACTTTAGGAATATCAAGGATATTGAAGTCAGAAAACCCTGATCTGATTTGAAACGGGCTTTTGAGGAACTTGTAGAGGATTTACGGGGCGATCCATTTCAACCGCATCTTGAATACCATCACCTCGGCGGAAAACTTGAGGGCGTACAGGCAGTGAGCATTGCCCACAGTTGCCGTGTTACGCTGACAATTGTTGTTAAAGAAAAAGAAATTATCCTTCTTGATATAGGGACGCATGATGAAGTGTATAGAAAAAGATAGAGGCAATGAGGTGCTGGCAGGCAGCGTGAAAAAGATTTGAGATTGTATGATTGAGGATTTTAGATTGAGAGGAAGGATTATTTGACAAACTGGGAATTAAAAAAACTAAGTGATGTGTGTGAAGTAATAATGGAATTATGCTCTGTGAGCTATTGGAGATCCATATTCAGAAGTAAGTCATGTTGTAAGCGTAGCCTCTTTTTCATTTCTTTGGGGTATTTCGTTAGAATGCCCTCAACAGCGGTTGACGATGCAACTGACAGCTTGATCAAGGCGTCGCAAAGTTCAGGGTCTTTCAGATAGGGATTTGTTTCTTTGAGAGATTTCTTAGACATGAATAATTTTATCATATAGTGCGGTCACTATGAAAGTAAAAATGCGGGGACGAACGTCTGTTCGCCTACAAATAAAAATTAATTTACATTGATGTACCTTTAAACAGGTGCTATAATTAAACAAGTTAACAAGACCATTAAGGAGGTCAATTATGGGCATTAAATTTTCTGAAGATGTTGTCCCCCTGAGCGATTTGAAGGTAAACCCCGGCAAGGTTGTTTCCCACGTGGCTGAAACACACCGTCCGATACTACTGACGAGCAGGGGACGCGGTGTTGCGGTTGTCCAGTCGCTTAAAGACTTTGAAGAGGAAGCAGGGCAACGTGCCTTTATGAAGGGTATTGTAAAGGGGCTAATGGATTTAGAAGAGGGGCGAGAACTATCTCTGAATGAGGTAAAAAAACAGCTCGGGATGAAATAGAAGAATGGCTAAAAAAATACCGGTTTCACTTGCGGAATCCGCTTTTTCCGACTTAAAGGATATTCAGGCTTATTATGAGAGTGAAGGAGTACCGGAGACCGGAGAGCGTTTGACATCAGCATTACTTGCAGAAGTCGAGCGGCTTAGGGATTATCCAAAAAGCGGGCGTATCGTCCCTGAATTTAATGTTGAATACCTGCGCGAAATCATTCATCCTCCTTTTCGGATTGTGTACCGATGTGATAAAAACAGGGTGCGAATCGTCCGCATATGGCGCAGTGAAAGGATGCTGGAACTTCCATGACTTCATCGGCTATCGTTTAAAAACTCCTGTCTGCGTGCGGACACGCACAGGCAGGCTGGAATTACTGCAATGTTCTGCCTGCAAGCAAACTTGCGCAGATAAACCTTCGGGACGATGGCATGAGCTATGGAGATTATGTGGAGCAGCTCACTTATCTCCTGTTCCTCAAGATGGCTGATGAGCGTTCAAAGCCGCCGTACTTGCCCGCGCGCGGCGCGCAGGCGGGTAATCAAAAAAGTCCGATCCTATCAGGTTATGACTGGCTGAGTCTTCTGAAAAAAGACGGTGACGAGCTTTTTGATCATTACCGCCATCTGCTCGAAAAACTCGGTCAGGAAAAGGGTCTTTTGGGATTAATCTTTGGCAAGGCGCAGGGCAGTATTTCACTCCGCGGCCTTTGATACAGGCGATGGTTGATGTTATGGCTCCAAAACCGATGGAGACAATATGCGACCCAGCATGTGGGACAGGCGGTTTTTTGCTCGCTGCCCATGATTATGTAGCGAGACATTACAAACTCACAAAAGACCAGAAACGTTTCCTTTATGGACCAAGGAAAACCTTGACGGCCTGTCTGCGTGCGACGCACAGGCAGGCCGATGGAGAGCATTTGAGTATGAGGAACTGATAAACCGCGATAAGGCAAGCCTCGACATCTTCTGGCTTAAGGACGAGAGCCTTGAGGAGTCCGAAAACCTGCCTGAGCCTGATGTTATCGCCCGTGAGATCGCAGAAGACCTTAAATCAGCATTGGAGCAATTCAGGCTTATTGCCGAGGATTTAGGAAAAGAATAAGCCAAAATTTACCCAACGTAGCATCCTCAGCAAATAGATTTATCGCACCTCGCGCAGGGCGTGGATTGAGGTTCATAACTTCTATTCTCTGTGCTTTGGCCTTTCAATCCGGCGGCCTGTCTGCGTGCGCACAGGCAGGCCTTGAAGAAGAAAGGAGTGCAACTGACTGAAAAATTAGCGAGGCTTGTTGATGAGGCACCAGGGGCAGGTAGTACAAGAAGCAGTTAATAACTGAATTCCTGTTGTAATAGCCAAAATTAAACGGTATAGTATTAAAAAACGAAAAATGGAACAAATACTAAATGAAATTCGTCTTTATTATACCGATACTGAAATAAATCAACTAATCCGATCTCAAAATGAAAGTGAAATAGATTACACCCGCCATTATAACCAGAATGAAGAATTTTTTCTAAACCTGGGAAAGGAGTTTGTTGTTCCAAGTTTTCCCATCCATCACGATATAAAAGTGAAAACCCCAACCCAAAAGTACCTGCTTCCGCTAAAGAATTTTTTACATGAGCTTATTCCTCTTATTCCCCTGGTGTTTCATGGATTAATGTACTATTTCGATCCTGGAGAAATTTTGCGGCCCTGTTTTTTTCAGGTGTATACCCTGCGGGATATGATGTTTCTCTATCTTTTGCGCCTTGACCTGGTGTTCAGAACGCAGGACTGTGTAATAATTGAGCGCGGAACCAACGATCAAACCTGCAGATACAAAACACACCATCTCTTTCTGGAAGCCGACCTCCTGCCGCTGGACGGCGTTGATATCGTCGACGGGAAAGTGAAAGCTTTTAAAGTAAAACAGACGATCTCCCAGACCTGGATCGGTGAAACCGGCCGGGGATATTTTGTACAGGGCATTTGGATGGATCATGAATTGACAAAGTTTTTCAGCAAGTTGTTCATACCCAAGGGAAAACGCATCTACCCTTATTACCCTTTTACCTGCAAATTCAGGACAATCTGTCATACTCTGCTGAATCATTCCGTTGAAGGAAGGAAGAAGCACGTAAACCGCCTTCAAAAAGCGATGGACTTTATTCTGCCGGAAATTGAGAGTATACAAGCAGCTTTGAAAAATGTTGAATTCTCCGAAACATTACCCTACTTTCAGAACCTGAAGGCCAGAGTGCCGTTATTCTGGGAGAGTGAGTGGGCATCCCTCGGTGTTCAACCGTATCTCAATCAGTTGGATATGAAGGAGTTCCGGATTGAATATCACTGAAAAAGAGATCTCTTCAACCAAAGTAACCGTCATGGGCCTCGGCCTTCATGGCGGGGGAACAACTGCAGCCAGATTCTTCGCATCCCTGGGCGCCCAGGTAACTGTTACCGATTTAAAAACCGAAGAGATGCTTGCCCCCTCCCTTGAACAGTTAAAGGATTACACCATCCGATATGTGCTGGGAAAACATGAAGCCTCTGATTTCTCCGAAGCAGACCTTGTAATAAAAAATCCTGCGGTACCCGGTTCATCCCCCTTTCTGAAACTCTCCCGGCAGGTTGAAACCGATCTTTCAATCTTCTTAAATCTTTCAAGCCGGCCGGTCATAGCCGTAACAGGCAGTAAAGGCAAATCCACAACGGCCACAGCTATTTATGAGGTATTAAAATCGGAATATCCCGGTACGAACCTGGGGGGTAATATAACTGTATCACCGCTGAATTTTCTCCAAACCGGGAGTTTCCGGGAATTGAGAATTCACACTAAAAGGGAGCTGACCGTTTACACTTTGGGCGGTCATAAACCGGTAGAGTCGCCCATCCCCCAACATGACCCCGTTATCCTGGAAGTCTCCTCATGGCAACTGGCGGACTTACGGAACAAGGATGTGTTGAAACCGGTCATAGCCATTATTACCAACATTTTGCCGGATCATCAGGACAGGTACAGGAACCTGGATGAATATGCCGACGACAAAAGGATCATCTTCGCCAACCAGGGACATGGTGATTTTACTATCTGCAATTACGATGATGAGTACGGTAGATCTTTTGCGAACGAAACAAAGGCCCGGGTATTTTACTTCTCTAAAAAACGGCTGCCGGAAACATTGGAAGGCGGGTGGCTGGAAGATGAGATCGGTTACGTAAGAAGGGGGACAGAAACTATCAGTATCCTGCCTGACGCGCTCATCGTCCCGGGGGAACACAACAAAATCAACCTGCTCTCCGCCGGTGTCGCCCTTTACCTGTTGGGACTGAAACAGGAGTGCATACTCGCAGGATTTAAGAATTTCAAAGGGCTGGAGCACCGGCTTGAAAAAGTACGGAAAAAAAAGGGGGTAACTTTTTTCAATGACTCCGCGGCAACAATACCTCAGGCGACCGTTTCAGCGGTACTAAGCCTGGCATGTCCAATCCACCTTATTATCGGCGGTACAGATAAAAATCTCGATTTTTCGGTTCTGAAAGCTGTATTAAAGCTCCCCAAATGCATATATCTCCTTGACGGCACAGCCGCCGAAAAGATACGAAGGGTATTACAGGCTGAAAACATTCACTATACAGGCAGCTTTAACGCCCTGGTGGAAGCGGTTACCGTTGCATACGCGAATGCAGAACCAGGGGAAGCCGTATTATTTTCTCCGGGGTGCGCATCTTTCGGTATGTTTCTCAACGAGTTTGACAGGGGAAAAAAGTTCAAAGAGATAGTCAATGCCCTAGGTTGAATGCTGCCATTTTTTTTTAAGCCTTTTGTGATAAAACTTTCTAAAACCCTCGGCTGTCTTAAATGACTTATATAATAATGAGTTTAAAGGTACATCCCAGCAGCCGGGATAATGAATAATCCGGCCTCCAAAACCGGTTTTAAACCGGTAAAGTCCGTGCATAGGAT
>JBFMGN010000198.1:0-6204 GCA_040752435.1 Spirochaetota bacterium | reverse complement strand
GAAGGATCTCTGGCGACGGATCAGCCACGATCATTATATTGATCAGAACCATGTTCCTCATATCCGGCATGAAATAAATCTCCTCTATGTAGCCATCACAAGAGCACGAAATACGCTTATTATTTACGACGGAATAGCTCCGTCCCCAATCTGGGACATCGACTCGCTCAATTCCCTGGTATTTCGTACCGGCGATAACGAACTGCTCAAAGAAGCATGGAAAAAGCTCTCGACGCCCGAAGAGTGGCTGGAACAAGGTGATTACTTTTTCAAGCGGCGCTATTTTACAGCCGCGCTGGAGTGCTATAAAAATTCCGGAGATCTTAAACTTTCTGAGATAGCCGAGGCCTTCGCACTATCTGAAAGCGGCAAGTACAAGTTCGCAGCGAAACTTTTTGAGAAACACGGTTATATAGAAAAAGCAGCCGAAAACTTTGAAAGGGACGGTGTATATTCCGAAGCTCTCCGCTTGTGGGAAAAAACCGATAAGATAAACCGCATTCTTATGTGCCGAATAAAGTTTTATGAAGATTCAGGGGATTATGCTAAGGCGGCGGAAGAATGGATTAAACAAAAAAAACCGGAGATGGCGGTTAAGAATTGGGAAAAGGCAGGCAACCATAAAAAACTTGGAGAGTATTACGAAAAAATAAAAAAATTCAACAAAGCCGGTGAATACTACGAGAAAGCAGGCAATAATATACCCGCTGCAAAATGTTACCATAAAGGGAAGAATATAAAAAAAGCGGCCGATATCTATTTTAAACACGGTGATTATAACTCGGCAGCTCCTCTTTATAAAAAACTGAAAGATACCGAACGCCTGTTAAGTTGTCACATAAAACTCAAAGATTTTTACAATGCCGCCCTTTTATACGAAAAAAGTTTAGAATGGCAAAACGCGATTCACTATTTCAAACAGTTTGCGGAAAAAGACAATACGAATAAAGATCTTCTCCTTTCGGAAGCCGAAAAATTTAATAGCGGCCGAGCACAGTTTAAGTCTGCCTTAAGATTTTCTGCAGTTGGAAACCATGAAACAGCAGGAAACATTTTTTTTAAATTGAAAATGTTTGAGGCCGCATTGGATGAATATACCCAAATACAAAGCTATTCAAAGCGGGCTGAATGTTTTTCCAGAATGCACGATTACCTGAATGCCGCCCTGGAATATGAAAAAACCGATATTAAAAATAAATGGGATTTGGCAGAAGATTGTCTGACCAAATATGTTTATGAAAAGTCCGGCTACAATCAGTCCAGAGCCAACACTCTCTTTCAATCCGCGGAAGCATCTTTCAACTCCGGCAATTATGACAAAGCTTTGGTAAGATACAAGGCAATTAATTTCCCCAAAGGGATTTATGAAACTTATCTAAAACTAGACCGGCAGGATGAAGCCATCAATGAGTTTATCGATTTTAATATGAAGGAATTTATCATAAATTTTATTAATATTAAAAAGAATTTAACCTTGTCTTTTGAAACGCTGAGAAATCTTTTCAACTACTTTTCCGAATTGCGGTATGAACACAATGAAAAGCATTTGAGCCTTCTCCTCCAGGTTTGGAAAAACCAGCTTGATAGACAAAACGATGAACGGATGTTAACGCTTATCGATACTATTTTACCATACAGATGGCGATATAATTACAAAGAACTCCCTCAATTTATTTTTGAACTATTTGTTGAAGTTAAAGATTATAATAAGGTTTTTTCAATTCTTAAATCCCATCTATTCTACACCTCCAGGACAACCAAAAAATTGACAGGTTTTCTCGATATTATCAATAGTAATGCTCAAAAATATAACGATAAAAATCTATTAGCCTGTTATTATTTTATTACGGATACTGTAAAATACAGCGAAATTCTTAAAGAGCTTGAAATTACATACCGTAATTATGAATTGTTTATTCCAGACAGGAATAATTATCTAAAGGCAGTGGATTTTTTACTAAATGAGAACCATATGGAAAGAGCAATACATGTTTGTAAATTGAATAATGATTTTACGAGAGCTGCTTTAATGTATGAGGAGAATGGTGATGTCATAAAAGCAGCTAAAGAATATCTCAATGCCGGGCAGTACGATTTCAGTCAATATGAAAATGCATTACGCTGCTACGGGACAAAGAATAATAAAGCCGGAACCGCCCGTACATTGGAAAAAATGAATGAGCTCGATAAGGCTCTGGAAATTTGGAAAAGTCTGGGCAGACTTAATGATGCCAACCGTGTTATGAAAAAAAAGTTACAAATCCTTTCTGAAAAAAAGCAGCCCGGCCTGTTCTGACAGTTAGATCTTTCTACCCCCCCAATACGTTATTTTATTTAATTATAAATAAGCGAACAGGCGTTATTATAGAAAATATCCTCAATATCTTTTTTTGTAAGCCCTGTTGCTACGGCTGCTTTCTTGAATGCCAGCAGTTCTTCATACATGAAGAATGTGAGTTTTTCGGCCTCTTCCCCCTCTACCGCGCGCATGTTTTTGTCTCCCGAAACATCGCCGTATAACCCCCGGGGAACCAGGTTGACATAGTTACCGCCCTCGCAGACCCTCCGCATCCGCATCCTCAAAATAGGAAGATCGCTGCCGAAAAGAATACGCTTCGGCCCGACTGCTTGAATAAGTTTGGTAAATACATAATCATTGGTATTGGCTGCAAAATCGAACATCATTTGTTGAGTTTCGCTTAAAACCTCGAACGCGTGACCGACATCTTCCGGGCAATATGCTCTGCCCACATGAGCGATAATTAATCTTACATCAGGATACTTTCGTTCTATCTCAAGCATTTGAGCCAGATTAACAGGATCGTTCAGCCTGTCATTGCGTGGTATATGAAGCATTACTATCCATCTATGCCTGTTAATCACTTCAAGCTGATGATGGGGCAGGAAATCGAATATTCGTATTTCACCGACAGGTATATATTCCGGTGCAAGGTTAAGATATACCTTGATGCCTTTAAATCCTCCCTGAATGATGCGCTGCTCCATCTCCTCCCCCCTCCACCAGGGGGGTGTAAAAAGAAGGGCGGGATACCGGTACCGGGCGGCCGAATCCCTCACATAGTTATTAAGGCTGTCAAAGTCTTCTTCTCGTGTCACCAGGGAAAACATAAGCGGCGTCACGCTCTTTCCCGGGAACATCAATCTGTATGTGTCGGTTAAATCCTCCACAGAATTGTCTTTCGCAACCAGGGCCGGCCATTTCACGACCCGGTTGAACTCTTTATCGGTGTGCTTTTTCAGGCTGTCAATCCATACGTGGGTATGTATATCAATAATTTTGCCGGGGAGGAACAACTTAAGTTCTTCCTCATATACCCTTCTGTCAATATCTTTCACCTCGAACAATGCACCCATCCGCCGGCCTCTTCTCTTATATGCTATTCCACTGCAATTACTTCGCAGCTTGCGAAGATTTTCGATAAAGTCCATTGCGGTGTCAGCCGCAATGGGTAATAGTGCGGGAACGACCGCAGTCGCACAGTCTATTTAAATTAAGGCGACCCTTCAAGGAATCAGCGATTTTCTGTCTCTCAACAAATTTGTTTTATGATTCCAGTCGAAGTACCAACCCAACTTTCCGTAACTGTCTGTCAAGGGTTATTATCTTCGCCTTGGATAACCTTGCAGATGCAATTAAATGGGCATCAATCCAACCTATGCCAGTTCCAAATAGATGTTCGTTTTCGATAAGTTTTAATACTTCCGAAGTCATACGACTCTTGTTGAACGTCTTCCAGGGATTGGGGAGAGTTTCTTTTCGGTACCGCCAAGGTCAGCCAACCGCCTGGCACTTTCTTTCGCGATGAGCGCTTCAAGCCCCATTCTGACAAGAGCAGTCTTCTCCCTCACGCCGGCGAGTTTGGCGGCCTCCCGAATGAGAGTGTCGTCAATATTGAGTGTAATTCGCATATGCACTAAGATGCACGATTTATGCATATTTATCAAGTACCATAGAGAGATAACGAGAAAGCTGAGCGGCGGGGAGCGCCATCCGCTGCAACCGATTGATACTTATTAAGGCCCCCACGGGAGGTCCGGTATCATAACCTATATCGTCGTGGCGGTGGAATGCATCTTCACCTGGTACTGGCTCGCCAATCTGTGTCAGCAGGAAGAGATCATTTTCGTGCTCGGACACGCGTACCTGATTCGCGGGGCCAATTATCCAACAGGCAACTTTTTTGTTGTCAGGGTGAAATTTGCCTCTTGCAACTTGAGGCCTTATATGTGTTAGCCATTTTCTATAATTCCTCTCTTCTGAGCCGGGATTTCCAAGTTTGAGGATGTCTGCTGAGATGCATTACTGCCACAATTAACTCTGCCTCGGCAGGAGCAAAGAAGTTAATTTTCATTATTCTTTATGTCTTTCTATTTTTTCAAACACTTCCTTTGCTGGTATTGTGGTTATTTCACCGCGCTCAAATGCATCAATCCGGTCTTCCACTTCCTGAGCCCAGAGTGCATCAATGGTCTCTCGCGAAGGAAACTCGAAACTGGACAGAAGATGTTCAACAAGTTCGGCCCGTTCCATCGGTGGTAATTTCAGAGCTTCAGCAAGGATTTGTTCCCCGAGTTTAGACATTAGTCCCTCCAATTCCCTTAAGTTTAATCATAGTTTATCATATTGCAAAGGTATAATTCGAGTAATTTTTTAGGCTAGTCATATCAGTCGATCAAGTTCACCTGCCGCTATAAAGCGAAGCGGAATAGCGGTCAGGTGAAGCGCCTTGTTGACAGCTTTTATTAATTTTTTTTAAATTTATTTTCTTTTCTATTTTAATGTGCCAGATTATCATACCGTATTTTTTTATTTCCTGGGAAAGCGTGCTATAGCGGTCTTCTAGGTCTTGAGGCCAGAATGGTAACGGCTCAATGTGTGAAATGCCTTTTTGTTTAAGGAGACGTACATATCTCTATTGATTAAATTAACTTCTTTTTTGCCTAAAGATGTTTGTTTAGCCATTTTAGAATCTCTCTTGTCCTGGTAATATATTTTGAAGTAAATCTTTTCTTAGCAGGGTGAAATTTGCCATAATCCCAACTACGTTCTGGGTCAGATGATGAATGTGACATTGATATTTCGAACGCTGTTTTCGCTCTGGATTCGACTCGTCGGCCACAATCTACACATAGAAGGTCAGGGACTCTAATACGCTTTATCTTGATTTTCTTCCATATCTTGAAACTCATCGAGCCACGTTCAAGCTCAAGGGGATTGTGGCCCTGAGATTTCAGGTCATCAAATACCTTATGAGTTCCAATTGCGCCTATGGAGATTTTCTCCAGAAAACTTTCATCTGACTTGAAGGAACGCCGAGTAGCCAATATTTGCTCTCCTTCTGGCGGATAGATTTTACCCTCATAAAAACCAAATCAGGAAAAATGTTAGCAGCCTAACTGGTAGTAACCTGCACATATGCCAGTGTATTAGCGGCAACACTCCATATCTACAAAATGTTACCCCGAAAATAAGACAAGAATCTATATTTTCGCAAGTATATGCGAAATAATTATGCAATCCTGTAGATATAGTACAATGAACTCCTGCAACTCTGCAAGAACTCGGGTAGATGCGTCAAGACAAACTTTTACATCAAGATACGATTTCTTAAACTTAAGTTTTTTAACAAACCACAGGCCTGTTCTCAGTGGCTTATCAATATTTTATTGCCGGATTGCGTGTTCACACCCATTCTTAAAAAAAGGCTTGTTGTTGTAGGCATTATACGGTAAACTGATTGGCAAGGAACATACCAAGACGCGCAGTTTAAGGTGATGGCATATGGGCGCTGGCTCAACAGAAAGCGATAAAACACAAAACGGCAAGAATATTCTGTTTTTATGCAAATGTGATTCAAACATAAGCGATTTCATGCAGTTTGATGAAATAAAAAGCTGGGCAAAAAAGCACGGGGATATAGATATAGTTGCCACGGCTAATCTCCTGTGCTCCCCAAAAGAGAAAGAGGAGTTTGCAAAGGTCATTAACAAGTACCGGGTAAATAATATTGTTATAGCAGCCTGCTCGCCAAAGCTCCATCAAAAGACATTCCAGGATATCGCTGAAAAGCAGGGGATCAATATAAGCAAAATCTCAATGGCCAACATTCGCGAGCAGTGTGCATGGATAACCCCCGATAAGAATGAGGCCACTGAGAAAGCCAAGGCTATTATCAACGCGGC
>JBFMGN010000197.1:3361-6212 GCA_040752435.1 Spirochaetota bacterium | reverse complement strand
GACTGACGAGAGATTTCAAAGATGGCAAGATATTCCGGGAATTACCGCTTATCCCTCCAGAGTGGCAAGAAGAATTTGACCTGAAAGTTATTCTTAAAGAAGACCCGATTCATATAATTCCCGAGGGTGTGCTGTTTTTAACCAATATTCAGCAGTTGGAAGAGAGAAAGAAGCAGGAGGAAGAGGTTAAAGAGTATATTGATAACGTTTGTGAGTTGCCTCCAGTTTACAATGTCCGGGATATTTATCAGGAGAACAGGATAAAAGAAGTTTTGACATCCTGTTCAAACATAATGATTTTGAAAGATGAAGCTCACCATATATACAGTTTTGAAAAGGCATGGAAGAAGATACTTTTGGAACTCAACAAGAATTTGGCATCTCAATATGGCAAAGGCATCAATATGGAACTCGACTTTACCGCTACACCCAAAACTGAAACAGGAGCATTATTTCCTTGGATCATAGTAGACTTCTCCCTGAAAGAAGCCATTGAAATGAATATCGTGAAGTTGCCATTAAAAGGGTTGGTAAAAGGTGCTGAGGAAATTGCTTCTAAAAAAGCGGTTGAGAGATACAGAGCCTGGATTGATGCAGGGATAAGAAGATGGCGGGAATACAAAGACAAACTTAAGTCCTTGTCGAAGAAACCGGTGCTATTTTTTCAATGCCCAGAAAATGAAGAAGCAGATGAGATATTTGGTTATGTTAATTCTGCCGTACCTGACCTTAAAGATAAGGTATTGTTGGTACATACGGATAGCACTGGAGAGGTAAAAAAAGCTGATTTACCTAAAGCGAGAGAGTTCGCAAAGACGATTGATGATCCAGACCCGGAGAAAAATCCCTACGAAGCAATAGTAAGCACACTGATGTTAAACGAGGGGTGGGATGTCAGAAATGTGAACGTAATTGTGGGCCTTCGGTCCTATACATCAAAACGAAAGGTGCTCCCAGAACAAGTCATAGGGAGAGGTTTAAGAAAAATGTTCCCTGAAGAAGACGCAAATATCGATAAATCCATAAATGTCCTTGAAGTGATTGGTCCACCGGGCTTGATAGATATTCTTGAGGATTTAGAAGCCCAAGAGGGTATTAAGTTTGCAGAATTTGACACGGGGAAATCGCTTAATTTAACAACGATATTTATAGATGAAAATAAACTGGATAAGGACATTGAAATCCCAATTCTCTCTCCGAGGATTTTCATAAGAGAATTTCAGTTGGATGAAATTGAAATTGATAAATTGCCATCTCTCGCAATACCGTTAGAAAACAAAATCCTGGAAATGGAGTACGTAGCTGTAGATATGCTAAAAGGAGTGGAAGTTATTAAAAGAAGATGGGACTTACCCGTACCCAAAGACTCAAAAAGTGTTATGGCATACTCTACCGACCAGATACTTAAGCAGTTAAAAATAGGAAGGGCATTTGCTAGTTTTTATCCTCTCGTGAAAAAATATGTCATAGAAAAATTATTCAGCGAAGAAGTTGACCTTGATGACCCAAGAGTTCTTTATATGCTAAGTTCCCCAGAGGTTCAGGAGCAGTTAATAAAATCGTTCGTAGGGGCATTCAAAGATATGACTTTCGTCGAAAGAGAGCCAGAAAAAGGGGATTTTATCAAACTCTCAGACACAAGACCTTTTATTTGGTCAAAAATGGTTTATCCTGCAAACGGATGTATCTTCAACTATGTTCCCTGTGATAATGATTTTGAAGTGGATTTTGCCAAGTTCATAGACAGAGCCGAAGATGTAATAGCTTTTAGTAAAATAGTTCCCAAAATTGGTTTCTTTGTGGAATATAGAGATTCGGATGGAAATCTTAGGATTTACTACCCAGATTTCGTCATATTATCAGATAAGAATGAACGTTTGATAGTTGAAACAAAAGGCAGGGAAGATATTGACGTTGAACATAAAGACAAACGAGTAAAATTATGGTGCGAAGATGCTACCAAATTAACTAAAGATAAATGGTCTTTCAAGCGGATAGACCAAGATGCTTTCGAGAAATATAGATTTAGAAGCGTTCTAGAGTTAATTTCAACTTTGAAAGAGGATAGGTAATCTCTATGCCAAAAATGCATCTGCACAATCAAAGAACTAAAGAGGCGGTCTCCATGTGACCACACCCACGACTCTGCGAAAATCTTCGGTTTCCTTACCTCGTCTTCGGTTCGGTCATATAACACGGGCCATACGGCTCACTTCGTTCGCCCAAATCAGTTTACGCCGATTTCGTATAGCTCGATACCGTTAAATAATCATAAAATATTCGCTCTCGATGTAATCTTTGGGTTTGGCTGCCCTTCCTGTCACACGCGGTTTGAAATCTTATCGCCATATTTAATTTGATATATTACTGCAATAACAGGAGTGACGCTTCTAGGTGAGAACTCATTCTTAAATAAAAACTGACTGTTCAGCTTCAATTCGCGTATATCACAGGATTAAAATGTTGAAAAATCTGTAAAAAAATTTAGAAACTTGGATAAAAATTAACATTTGGGCTTTCATTTGTTAATATTGGGCTAAAGGATATGTTAAAAAATTCTCCCACTAAAATGTCCTCGAAGGGGGAATTGCTGATCTATTATCCAGCCGTGGTTGACACCGCAGCCGGAACGGTTTATAGATATCGAAGGTTTTAAAGCGGAATAGTATACATGATAATAGAAATATGAAGAACTACGAGCGTACGCTCGTAGTTCTTCGTTCCGTATGGTACGGCCTTCGGCCGATTGTAGCCCCCTTCGAGGGCGAGAAGTTAGGGCAAAATATAGGGTAGTATCGCCTTATCTATAGGCTAACGCTTATAGATAAGGCGATGGACGGAATCAAATACA
>JBFMGN010000197.1:0-3351 GCA_040752435.1 Spirochaetota bacterium | reverse complement strand
ATTAACCAGGAGGATTTTATATGGCCTATATGAAAAATATGCAACAACCCCCTTTACGGTACAGGCTGCGGGGGAATTTGCCGAAGATAGGCATCCGGCCTACGATTGACGGCCGGCTCGGCGGGGTTCGGGAATCCCTTGAAAAACAAACCATGGATATGGCGAAATCCGCCGCGGCCTTTTTATCGGGTAATCTACGCCATCCCAATGGTATGCCGGTTGAATGTGTTATTGCGGATAGCTGTATAGGCGGTGCAGCGGAAGCTGCAATGTGCGCTGAGAAGTTTGCTCAGGAAAGAGTGGGTGTGTCCCTTACCGTAACACCGTGCTGGTGTTACGGTTCGGAAACCATGGATATGGATCCATTCCTCCCCAAAGCCATCTGGGGATTCAATGGAACCGAGAGACCCGGCGCGGTCTACCTGGCCGCGGTTCTGGCTGGGCATAACCAGAAGGGATTACCCGCGTTAAGTATATATGGGAGAGATGTACAGGATGCATCGGATACCGCCATACCCGACGATGTGAAGGAAAAACTGCTGCACTTTGCCAGGGCTGGATTAGCCGTGGCGCATATGAGAGGGAAATCATACCTGTCCATCGGTTCGGTATCAATGGGCATCGCCGGTTCAATTGTTAACGAATCCTTTTTCCAGGATTATCTGGGCATGAGGAATGAGTATATAGATATGAGTGAGTTTATCCGGCGCATAGACGAACAGATATACGATCCGAATGAACTGCAAAGCGCCTTGGCCTGGGTCAGAAAAAATTGCAAGGAAGGGGCGGATGACAACCCGAAAGAGAAACAGAGATCCAGAGCGCAGAAGGATAAGGATTGGGAATTCTCCGTAAAAATGACAATGATCGCCCGGGATCTGATGATCGGCAACCCGAAACTCAAAGAAATCGGTTTCGGGGAAGAGGCCCTGGGACATAACGCCCTGGTGGCCGGGTTCCAGGGCCAGAGACAATGGACCGACCATTTCCCCAACGGCGACTTCATGGAGACAATCCTCAACTCATCCTTCGACTGGAACGGAATCCGTGAGCCCTTTATTTTTGCTACAGAGAACGATTCGTTAAACGGCGTTGCCATGCTCTTCGGTTTTCTTCTGACCGGAACCGCCCAGATCTTTTCCGACGTACGAACCTACTGGAGCCCTAAAGCCGTTAAGCGTGTAACAGGCACAACCCTGGAAGGCATGGCCGAACATGGTCTGATTCATCTTATCAATTCAGGTTCCACCTGTCTCGACGGAACCGGGGAACAGACGAAAAACGGCCAGCCTGCAATAAAACCTTTCTGGGAAGTAACCCCTGCGGAAGCCGGGAAATGCCTGGAGGCCGTCCTCTTCAGACCTGCCGATCTAGGGTATTTCAGGGGAGGTGGATTTTCCACGGATTTCCGAACCCGCGGCGGGATGCCTGTTACCATGAGCAGGATTAACCTTGTGAAAGGCTTAGGCCCTGTACTCCAGATAGCGGAAGGGTTTACCGTAGAACTTCCCTCTAATGTCCATGATGCGCTGGATAAAAGGACAAACCCCACCTGGCCTACTACGTGGTTTGTGCCGCGCCTTACCGGGAAGGACCCGTTTAAAGACGTATACTCGGTCATGTCAAACTGGGGAGCCAACCATGGCGCCGTCAGTTACAGCCACATCGGTTCCGATTTGATTACCCTCGCCTCCTTGCTGCGCATTCCGGTTTGCATGCATAATGTATCCGAAGACTCCATTTACCGTCCCAGCGCCTGGTCCGCCTTCGGAATGGATAAGGAAGGATCGGATTACAGGGCATGTAGTAACTTCGGGCCGCTTTATGCATCATAGAGAGCAAGAGGCATGCAGGCCAATCCCCTAAAGGAAGGAGCCGCTGGAATTACGGATAGCTTCCCAGGCGTTTTGTACATGCGCCCTTGACGTATTTGTCTGGCCGATGCACAGACGTAAGGTGAACTTCCCGTTAAGCCTGGTATGGGTCAAAAATAATTTGCCGCTTCCGTTTAAATCGTCCAGGAGCTGTTTATTGAGCTCTTCGAGACGGGTTTCAGGCAGGTTTTGCACTTTCGGGTTGTACCTGAAACAGACAAGATTGAGTGAAACCGGCGCCATGACTTCGAAACGTCCGTCCTCTTCAATCCACCGCGCAAATTCCGCCGCCAGCTTTATATGATTCCCGATTTTCCCCTGAAGTCCTTCAACCCCATAGGCCCGGATAACGAACCAGAGTTTTAATGCCCGGAAACGTCTTCCCAGTTGAATGCCCCAATCCCGGTAATTCTTCACTTTCATATCCACATCCGTTTTCAGGTATTCCGGATTGATGGAGAAAGTCCGGATAAGGTGTTTTGGGCTGCGGCAGAAAAAGGCCGAACAGTCAAAGTTCGTAAAAAGCCATTTATGGGGATTAAATACGAAAGAATCGGCCAGTTCCACCCCGTCGATAATATGACGCTTTTCCTTAAGAATAGCGGCGCTGCCTGCCATGGCGGCATCAACATGGAACCATAGATCGTATTTTCTGCAGATTTCACCGATTTTCTTAAGCGGATCCAGGGCTAATGACGAGGTGGTGCCCGTGGCAGCCACCACGCAACAGGGTACATTCCCCGCCTTCTGATCCTCAACGATTGCTTCCTCAAGTTTTTCCGGAAGCATGGCAAAATCCGCATCTACTTCGATGAGCCTGACACCGCTCTTCCCGAACCCGGCAATTTTTGCACCCTTTTCAATCGATGAATGCGCTTCTTTCGATGCGTATACAACCAGCCGGTTTATCACCTTATCGCCCCCGAAACCGGATTCGTTTACTCCGAAACCGGTAATTTTTTCCCGCGCGCAGAGGAGAGCGCAGAGAGTGGCGGTAGAGGCAGTATCCTGGATAACCCCTGCAAAGTCTTCGGGCAGCTTAAGCATTTTTCGAAGCCACTCCATAACCCGTTCTTCCAGTTCCGCCGCGGCGGGAGATGTCTGCCACACCATGCATTGGGCGCCGAGAGCTGAGGTAAGCATTTCCGCCAACAGGGAAGGAACGCTGCCGTTGGCCGGGAAATAGGCAAAGAAAGAGGGATGCTGCCAGTGGGTTATACCCGGAAGGATAATATCTTTGAAATCTTTAAATATCCGGTCGATCGTCTCAGGTTTGTCCGGGGGTGATGCAGGCAACCTGCTTAAAATTTCCCCCGGTTGTACTTGTGAAAGAACAGGGTAGGATTCGATATTTTCCATGAAATCCGCTATCCAGTCTACAAATTGATGCCCGTATTCCCTGAAATCATGCGGTTTCACTTTTAATATCTCCTTATTTTGTCCTTATTTCCCTAAAACATTGTAAAGCCCTGCCGAC